>NZ_JBEPAA010000020.1:0-112985 GCF_040298365.1 Kitasatospora sp. NPDC001603 | reverse complement strand
CGGCGGCCTTGTTTTCCCCCCCCCCCCCGCGGGGGGGGGGGGGCGGGGGGCGGGGGGGGGGGGGGGGGGGGGGGGGGGGCCCGCCCCCCCCCCCCACTCCTCGGTCGATCAGGCGGGCACGGCTGATCAGACGCGCACGGGTTGGTCAGGCGTGCACGGCGGGGGCCAGGACGTTGACCACGTCACCGATGACGATCACGGCGGGGGGCTTGATCCGCTCCGCCTCGACGGTGGCCGCGACCGTGGCGAGGGTGGCGTCCACCCGGCGCTGGGCCGAGGTGGTGCCCTCCTGGACGACCGCCACCGGGGTGTCGGCCGGGCGGCCGCACTCGATCAGCTTGTCGGCGATCGCGCCGATCTTGTCGACGGCCATCAGCAGCACCAGGGTGCCGGTCATCCGCGCGACGGCCTCCCAGTTGGTCAGCGAGCGCTCGTCGGCCGGGCCGACGTGCCCCGAGATCACGGTGAACTCGTGCGTCATCCCGCGGTGGGTCACCGGCACGCCGGCCGAGGCCGGCACGCTGATCGAGCTGGAGATGCCCGGCACCACGGTGACCGGCAGCCCGGCCTCCGCGCAGGCCAGCAGCTCCTCGCCGCCGCGCCCGAACACGTACGGGTCGCCGCCCTTGAGCCGGACGACGAACTTGCCGGCCTTGGCGTGCTCGATGAGCGTCCGGTTGATCGCCTCCTGGGCCATGAACCGGCCGTACGGGATCTTGGACGCGTCGATCACCTCGACGTGCTCGGGCAGCTCGGCGAGCAGCTCGCGCGGGGCGAGCCGGTCCGCGACCACCACGTCGGCGTCGGCGAGCAGCCGGCGCCCGCGCACGGTGATCAGGTCCGGGTCACCAGGACCGCCGCCGACCAGGGCGACGCTCCCCGTGCCCGGCCGCCCGGCGGCGCCCCCGACCCCGTGCGAGCGGTACTGGCGGGCGGCCAGCGAGCCGTCCCGCAGGCCGTCCACGATGGCGTCGCGCAGGGCGGCGGAGTGCCTCGGGTCACCGGTGAGGACGGCGACGGTGGCGCCCGCGTCGCGGCCGCTGGCCGGGGTCCAGGCGGTGGCGGCGGCCGCGTCGTCGCTGCGGGCGCAGAACACCCGCTCGCGCTCCGCCTCGGCGCTGACCGCGGCGTTGACCGCCGGGTCGTCGGTGGCGACCAGCGCGTACCAGCTGTCGGCCAGGTCGCCGTCCCGGTAGCGGCGCTCGTGCCAGGTGAACTCCCCGGCGTCGGCCATCGCCTGGACGGCGGGCGTGGTGGTCGGCGATATCAGGTGCAGGTCCGCACCGGTGGCGATCAGCGCGGGGAGCCGGCGCTGGGCCACGTGGCCGCCGCCGACCACGACGACGCGGCGGCCGGCGAGCAGCAGGCCCACCGGGTACGGGGTCCGGCCCTCGGTGCCGGGGTGCGGGTGGGGCGCGGTCATGGGCAGGGCTCCTGAATCAACGTGAGGGTGCGGTGGGGGTACGGCGCGGCACCGCTCCGCGCGCCGGCGCGCCCTCGGGCCGGTTCACGGAGCGGTGCGGACGGTCGTCAGGCCTTCTCGGTGACCCCGGCGGAGTCGAACGTGGCTACATCGTGCATCGCCCGGGCCGCACTCTGCACCAGCGGCAGGGCCAGCAGGGCGCCGGTGCCTTCGCCGAGCCGCAGGTCGAGGTCGATCAGCGGACGCAGGCCGAGCTTGGCCAGCGCGGCCTGGTGGCCGGGCTCCGCCGAACGGTGGCCGGCGATGCAGGCGGCGAGCACCTCGGGCGCGATCGCCTTGGCGGCCAGCGCGGCCGAGCCGGCGATGACGCCGTCCAGGATGACCGGGGTGCGCAGCGAGGCGGCGCCGAGCAGGAAGCCGGCGATGGCCGCGTGCTCCAGACCGCCGACGGCGGCGAGGACGCCGATCGGGTCGGCCGGGTCCGGCTGGTGCAGGGCGAGCGCGGCGCGGACGACCTCGACCTTGCGGGCGTGCGTCGCGTCGTCGATGCCGGTGCCGCGGCCGGTGACCTCGGCCGGGTCCAGCCCGGTGAAGACCGAGATCAGGGCGGCGGAGGCGGTGGTGTTGGCGATGCCCATGTCACCGGTGACCAGGGCCTTGTTGCCGGCGGCGACGAGGTCGCGGGCGGTCTCGATGCCGATCTCGACGGCCTTGAGGGCCTCGTCCCGGGTCATCGCCGGGCCCTGGGTCATGTCCCCGGTGCCGGGCCTGACCTTGCGCGGCAGCAGGCCGGTGGTCCGGCCCTGCTGGATGGCGTCGGGGAGCTCGGCGGCGACGCCGACGTCGACCACGCAGACCTCGGTGCCGATCTGCTTGGCGAAGGCGTTGATCACCGCGCCGCCGGCCAGGAAGTTGCCGACCATCTGGGCGGTGACCTCCTGCGGCCAGGGGCTGACGCCCTGGGCGTGGACACCGTGGTCGCCCGCGAAGATCGCCACGCAGGCGGGCTCCGGGATCGGCGGCGGGCACTTGCGGGACAGCCCGGACAGCTGAGCGGAGATGATCTCCAGCATGCCGAGCGAGCCGGCCGGCTTGGTCATCCGCTTCTGGCGGTCCCAGGCCTCGCCGAGGGCCTTGGCATCGAGCGGGCGGATGCCGCGCAGGGTCTCGGAGAGCAGGCTGTGCGGCTCCTCGCCGGGCAGCGCGCGGTTGCCGTACTGCTCCTCGTGGACGACCCAGGAGAGCGGGCGCTTCTTGGCCCAGCCCTGCTGCTGGAGCTCCGGCTCGTCCGGGAAGGCGTCGACGTAGCCGACGCAGAGGTAGGCGACGACCTCCAGGTGCTCGGGCAGGCCGAGCTCGCGGACCATCTCCTCCTCGTCGAAGAAGCTCACCCAGCCGACGCCGAGGCCTTCGGCGCGGGCGGCCAGCCAGAGGTTCTCGACGGCCAGGGCGGCCGAGTAGGGGGCCATCTGGGGCTGGGTGTGCCGGCCGAGGGTGTGGCGGCCGCCGCGGGTGCGGTCGGCGGTGACCACGATGTTGACGGGCGTCTCGAGGATCGCCTCGATCTTGATTTCCTTGAACTGCTTGGCCCGGCCCTTGGGGAGCGAGTCCGCGTAGGCCTCGCGCTGGCGCTCGGCCAGTTCGTGCATCTTGCGACGGGTCTTGGCCGAGCGGATCACGACGAAGTCCCAGGGCTGGGAGTAGCCGACGCTGGGCGCGGTGTGGGCGGCCTCCAGGACGCGGATCAGCACCTCGTGCGGAATCTGGTCCGGGCGGAAGCCGTTGCGGATGTCGCGGCGCTCGCGGATCACCTGGTGGACGGCCTCGCGGCCGGCATCGTCGTAGCCGGGGGCGGCGGGGCCACGCGGCTCGGCGGGCTCCTCCGCGGGCTCCTCGGCGACGGGCTCGGCGGTGACGAGCTCGGCGGCTTCGGGCTCGGCGGCTTCGGCGGGGTCGGCCGCCTCGGCGGGCTCCGCGGCCTCGGTGCTTCCGGCCTCCGCGTCGGGGGCGGCGGCGTCGGCCCCGGCGGCCTCGGGCTCGGTCTCGGCGGCCGGCTGCTCCGCAGGGGTCTCTGGGGCCTCTGGGGCCTCTGCGGTTGCCTCGGGGGCCGTCTCGGGCTCCACCGGCTCCCCCACGGCCGCAGCCTCGGCGACAGCCCCCTCCGGGCCCGGAGCCGGGGCGGCGGCCTCGGCCTCCGCCGGGGCCTCCTGCGGCTGCTCGGGCTCCGCGACGGCGACGGCGACGGCCTGGCCGGACGGCATCTCGCCGGTGCCGACGGCGGTCTCGGCGGACTCCTCGGCGGCGGCCTCGGCCGGGCTCTCGCCTTCGGCAGGGGCCTGGCCCTCGGTGACGACCGACGCCTGCTCGACGGCGTCCGGCTCCTGGGGGGCCGGCGCCTGCTCGACGGCGGGCTGCTCGACAGCAGGCTGCTCAACGGCGACCGGCTCGGCGGCGGGCTGCTCCGGGGCGGTGTCCGGCACCGGCTCGGCGGCGGGCGCCTGGGCCTGCTCGGCGACCGCTATGGGGACGGCGTGCCGGCCCTCGCCCTCCGCGACGGCCTGGACCGGCTCGGTGCCCTCGACCTGCGGGAGGCCGTGCGGGGTCGGTGCGGCGAGGAAGGCGGAGATCCGGCGGGGCTGACCGGCCTGGGCGGCCGGCTGCTGCGGCGCGGCCTGGGCGGCGTCGGGCGCCTGCGCCTCGGCGGCCACGGGCTCGGCGACAGCGGGCTCGGCGACAGCGGGCTCGGCGGCAGCGACCTGATCGACGGCGACCGGCTCGGCGGCCACGGCCTCGGCGGGCAGGGCTTCGGTCTGCTCGGCGACCGGCACCTGCACCGGGACCTGCTCCACGACGGCCGCGGGCTCCACTACGGCGTCGGCGGCCGGCGCCGCGACGGGCGCCTCGGCGGTCAGCCCGGCGTCGGCGACCGGAGCGGCCACCTCCACCGCGTCCACCGGCTGCGCGGCCGGTTCGGCGTACTGCGGGGCCTGCGGGGCCTCCTGGACCGGCGGCACGGCCTGCGGCGGCTGGACCGGGGCCACCGGCTGCTGCGCCGGCGGGGCCTGCACGGGCGCGGCGGCCTGCGGCTCCGGCTGCCCGGCGAAGACCGGGATGCCGTGCGCGGGCGTGCCGCCCTGCGACGGGCCGCGGTCGGCGAGCGAGCGCACCGGGACCTGGCCGGTCATCAGCGAGGGGTCCGGGATCGGGGGCCCGGCGTGCAGCGGGCGGCGGGGCTGCTGAGCCGTCGTCAGCTGGTCCTGGCCCTGCGCCTGGAGCGGCGGCTGGACCTGCTGCGGCACCGCGGCCTGGAGCGGCACCGGCTGGACCTGCTGGGCGGCCGGGTCGGCCGCGCCGAGGACCGGCGGCTCCAGCGGCGGCCAGGACGGCTCGACCGGCGTACCGGGAACGGCCTGCTGCTCGGCGCTCTGCTCACCGGGACCGGCCGCCAGCGGCTCGCCCCAGGAACCCTGCGGACCGGGCATCAGCAGGACGTCGTCCTCGTCGTCGAGGGGGTCCGGCTGGTCCGGCTGGTCCAGGAAGTGGAACGCGGGGCGCGGGGCGCCCTGGTCGACCCCCCAGCCCTCGCCGGGCGCCTGGACGCCGTAGCCGGGCACGCCGAGCGGCTGCGGCTGACCGCCGGGGCCCTGCGCGGGAAACATGCCGATGCCCTGGCCCACCGCTCCGGGCAGGCCGTTCCCCGGCGCCGCCGGGTTCGGGATCAGGCCGCCGTCCGGTGCGACGCCCTGCCCCGGCGCGACAGTGGAGACGCCCTCCGGGCCGCCGAGAGGGTCGGGCCCGGCGAGCAGGTGCTCCGGCAGTCCCTCGTTCGGAACGTGGCCGCCATCGGTCATGTCAAAGCTCCTTCCAGGCCGCTGCCGCGCCCTTGGCGACGCGATCACCGACCGCAGCGCCCATCCGCACGGGCCGGGCCCTGGAACCGGACCCGCCCCTCAACCACATGCGGCCGCCGCGCCGAGGCGCTGCGGCCGAATTCCTTCCGGCGCGCTGCGGCACCCCGGCCCGCGCACCACCCGGGTGGGGAGGCGCGCCATCTGAGACAACGACAAGGCGGGGCGACCGGCAACGACCGCACCGGACCCTACGGCATTCTCCAGGTCCGGCACGCGGCCCGTCGAATTGCCCACACTCCGAGCCGTTCCGGGTTGCACCGCGTCAAAAAGGCGACAAACCGACCGGATCGGGCGGGCCCCCGGACGCCGCAGCCGTCCCGGACGCCACACTACCGGCCCGGCGCCGTCACCTCTCGAATCGGTGTCCGGATGCGACCTGGATCACCGCCGGACCCCGCAATCGCCACCGGGGCGGCCGGGCGACGGCACCCGGTCTTCACACGATCTGCTCACCCCAGAGCAGGAGCACGCCGGGCTCGCCCGCCGCGAGCCCCAGGCCGCCGTCCGCCCCGACCGGGTGCAGCGGCGCGGACTGGAGCAACGCGCCGTCGGCGCGGTAGCCAGCCCCGGTGACGGCGCGGCGGATCTCCTCGGCCTCGGCGAGGGTGCGGGCCACCGCCGCGAAGCGCTCGGGCCGGCGGGCCAGGACGGCGCGCACCACCTCGATGCCGCCGGCCTCGACGACGGCCGCGTCGGGCTCCGGCAGGCCGCCGAGCACCTCCGGGCCGGAGCCGTGGACGGTCTCCACCTCGACGCCGAAGCGGCGGGCGTTGACCGTCAGCCGGGCGCAGGCGGAGCGGGAGGCCTCGACCGCGACGACGGCCGCGCCGAACCGGGCGGCCTCCACGGCGAGGGCGCCGCTGCCCGCGCCGACCGACCAGACCAAGTCCCCCGGACGGACACCCAGACGGGCCAGTACGAGGGCGCGCGCGTGCGCGGGCAGCGCCTCCGGCGCGCCGGGCGCGTCCTCCGCGCGCCCGGCGCCCGTGTAGGCGTCGCCGGGGAGCGCCCAGCCGCGGTCCGGGCCGGGGTAGCCGACCGGGCGGCCGGCCAGCCAGCCGGCCGCCTCGCCCACCGCGGCCGCCTGCGGACCGCCGCCGTTGCCGCCGATGACCAGCACCACGTTGGGGTCGCGCCAGATGTGGTCGGCGACCCGGTCGGAGGTGAGGACGGTGACGTCCTCCTCGGGGGTGCCGAGGGCCTCGCAGACCACGAAGGTGCGGTGCACCCCGCGCAGCATCAGGGCGAGTTCGCTCGGTCCGGCGCCGGGTGCGGTGAGCACGGCGACCTTGGCGTTGGCCCGGCAGATGTTGGCGGCCCGGCGCAGCCGTCCGCCGTGGGCGCTGACCACCTGGGCGTCCTCCCAGGGCATGCCGGCCCGGGCGAAGGCGACGGCGACCGAGGAGACGGCGGGCAGGACTTCGAGTTCGAGGCCGTACTCGGGGCGGCGCAGGGTGCGCACGACGCCGAAGAAGCCCGGGTCGCCCTCGGCCACCACCACGGCGGCGCCGCGGTGTTCGGCGATCCGGCGGGCCGCGAGCCCGACGTTGCCGAGCACGAGCCGCTCCGCGCTCGGGGGCACCGGGAGGGCGTTGAGCTGGTAGGGGGCGCCGGCCACCAGGGTGGCCGCGGCGAGTGCCGCGCCGGCGGCCTCGGTCAGCGGGGTGCCGTCCCACCCGATGACCGTGATCCGGTCAGCCATCTGCGGCAGTTCTCCCTCGCCTCGGTGCGCCGACATGCCGCGCCCGCTTACGGCGCCGTGGGAGAGGCTACCGGGTGCGTTCCCCTCGGCGCCGACTTCTCGCACACATGTCCGCCGTTCGTCGGCCGCCGCTCCCCCGCCGGTCACCGTGCGGCCCACCGGTCACCGTGCGCCGGCTGGTCACCGTGCGGCCCGCCCGGGCCCGGACGACGGCGGGTCAGTCGCGCAGGACGTAGCGGTGGTCGTCGTGCCAGGCGCTCTCCGGCTCCGCCGGGTTCTCCATGTCCTCGGGGAGCAGGCTCCACAGGATGAGGTCGCTGCGGCTCTCGGCCGCGCTCCGGTGGCCGGACGGCACCTCCGCGGTGTGCGTACCGGCTCCGACGGACTCGGCCGGTTCGCCGCGCACTATCCAGGCGCTGCGCAGCACGCCCTCGCTGATGGCACCGACCTTCTGGGCGACCTGCTGGGCGGCGGTGTTGCCGGCGGCGGTGCGCATCTCCAGGCGCAGGAAGCCGCGGTCCTCGAACAGCCACTGGGCGGTGCCCAGGACGGCCTCGGGCGCGTAGCCCTCGCCGCGCGCCCAGGGGGCGGTGACGTAGGCGATCTCGGTGGAGCGCAGCCGCCAGTCGGTGTTGCGCAGCTCGACCAGGCCGACCAGGCGCTGGGTGAGGTGTTCGGTGACGGCGAAGACGATGCCGCGGCCGGCCGCCCGGTGGGCGGGGGCGAGGGTGCGGGCGAGTTCGGCGGCGTAGGCCTCGGTGAAGGGGTACGGGAGGTCGGTCCAGGCGAGGACGAGTTCGTCGGCCGTCATCGCGGCGAGGCCGGGGGCGTCGTTCTCCGCAAGGGGGCGCAGCAGCAGCCGCTCGGTGCTGATGGCGGTCTCGGGGAAGCTCGCTGCCATGCCGTCTCTCCTCGCCGGTCGTGGACACACCGTACGCCTCACCGGTACCCCGGATGTCGCGCGGTGCGCGGACCGCACGACGGTACGTCAGAACGCGGTCTGTCAGGGCGTCACTGGTGCATACTGCCCGACCGGGCCCCCGCCGAGGTGCGGCGGGGGCCCGGTCGTGGACGTGCGGTTCGGCGGTGCGGGTGGGTCCGCCGGTCAGAACGCCGGGATGACGGAACCCTTGAAGGTGTCGTCGATGTACTTCTTGACCTCGGCGGAGTGGAGCAGCTCGGCGAGCTTCTTGACCCGGGGGTCGTTCTCCTTGCCCTGCTTGACCGCGAGGATGTTGGCGTAGGGGTTGCCCTCGGCCTTCTCCAGCAGCAGCGAGTCGCCGGCGGGCTTGAGGCCGGCGTCGAGGGCGTAGTTGCCGTTGATCACGGCGGCGTCGAGGTCGTCGATGGAGCGGGGCAGCTGGGCGGCCTCCAGCTCCTTCCACTTGAGGTTCTTCGGGTTGCCGGTGATGTCCTGCGGGGTCGCGGCGGTGCCGACGCCGGCCTTGAGGGTGATCACGTTGTTGTCGGCGAGCAGCTTGAGCGCGCGGCCCTCGTTGGTGGCGTCGTTGGGCAGGCCGACGGTGGCGCCGTCCTTGAGGTCGCCGATCGCCTTGACCTTCTTCGAGTACACGCCCAGCGGCTCCAGGTGGACCGGCTCGACGGAGACGATCTGGGTGCCGTGCTTCTTGTTGAAGTCCTCCAGGTACGGCACGTGCTGGAAGTAGTTCGCGTCGGCCGAGCCGTCCTGCACCGCGGTGTTGGGGGTCACGTAGTCGGTGACCTCCTTGATGGTGAGCTTGAGGCCGGCCTTGTCCGCGAGGTTGTCCTTGACGAACTTCAGGACCTGCCCGTGCGGGGTGGGGCTGGCGACCACGGTGAGCGGGGCGTTGGGGTCGGAGGAGCCGGACGAGCCGGAGCTTCCGCAGGCCGCCAGCGAGAGGGCGATGCCGGCCGTGGCGAGGACGCTGGTGAACTTCAGGGCGTTGCGCACGAAAAGTGCCTTTCTGCGTGATACGGGGAGCCGGGTCCGGAATCGGACGCCGGGAGGTCTAGAGGGCGACGAGGTCCTCGTCGGGGGCGGCCGGGGTCGTGCCGCGCGGGCGGAGCAGACGGGTCCGGCCGCCGGTGCGCCCGCGGTTGGCGAGCCGGCCCACGGCCCAGTCGCCGAGCAGCTGCACCAGGGTCACGATGATCACCAGCTCCGCGACGATGATCCACATGAAGGCGGTCTCGAAGCGGAAGTAGCCGTAGTTGATGGCGAGGGTGCCGAGGCCCCCGCCGCCGACCACGCCGGCCATCGCGGAGTAGCTGATCAGCGTGATGACCGTGGTGGTGACGGAGGCGGTCAGGCCGGGCAGCGACTCCGGGAGCAGCGCCTTGCGGACGATGGTCCAGGTGGAGGCGCCCATGGCCTGCAGGGCCTCGACCAGGCCGCGGTCGACCTCGCGCAGGGAGGTCTCGACCAGCCGGGCGAAGAAGGGGATCGCGCCGATGGTGAGCGGCACGGTCGCGGCCTCCCAGCCGATGGAGGTGCCGACCAGCCAGCGGGTGAAGGAGATCAGGGCGATCATCAGGATGATGAACGGCACCGAGCGGACGATGTTCACGATCGCGCCGAGCACCTTGTTGACCGGCCGGTTCTGCAGCAGCCCGCCCTTGTCGGTGAGCACCAGCAGGACGCCGAGCGGCAGGCCGAGCAGGACGGTGCCGGCGGTGGCGACGCCGACCATCTGGAGGGTCTCCCAGGTGGCGGGCCACATCAGTTCCTGCATCTGGTCCCAGGTCATGCCACCGCTCCGCTCGCCTTGTCGATGCCGGTCGTGTCGAGCACGTCCACCTGCAGGCCCTGCTCGCGCAGGAACCCGATCGGCACCACGTTGTCCTGGTGGCCGCCGGGGAGTTCGACCCGCATCCGGCCGACCATGCGGCCGGCGATGGTCTCGACGGCGGCGCCGAGGATGTTGATGTCGATCTGGTAGGTGCGGGCGAGCTGGGAGACGAAGGGCTGGGCGGAGCTGTCGCCCTGGAAGGTGATCTCCAGCACGGTGCGGCCGGGGTGGCCGGTGCCGAACTCACTGAGCGGGAAGAGCTCGCGGGCGAGTTCCGAGCCGGGCTTGGCCAGCAGGTCGGTGAGCTCGCCGGACTCGACCACCCGGCCGCCGCGCATCAGGGCGGCGGAGTCGCAGACGGACTTGATGACGTCCATCTCGTGGGTGATCAGCAGGACGGTCAGGCCGAGCTGCTGGTTGAGGTCGCGCAGCAGCTTGAGGATCGAGCGGGTGGTCTCCGGGTCGAGGGCCGAGGTGGCCTCGTCGGAGAGGAGCACCTTGGGGTCGCCGGCGAGGGCGCGGGCGATGCCGACGCGCTGCTTCTGGCCGCCGGAGAGCTGGCCGGGGTAGCTGCGGGCCTTGTCGCCGAGGCCGACCAGGTCGAGCAGTTCGGCGGCCTTGCGGCGGCGCTCGGTGCGGTCCAGGCCGACGATCTCCAGCGGGAGCTCGACGTTCTGCTGCACGGTGCGGGAGGCGAGCAGGTTGAAGTGCTGGAAGACCATGCCGATCCGGCGGCGTGCCTCGCGCAGCTCCTTGCCGGCCCGGTTCTCACCGCCGGCGAGCGCGGTGAGCTCGACGCCGTCCACGGTGACGGTGCCGGAGCTGGGGCGCTCCAGCATGTTGACGCAGCGGATGAGGGTGGACTTGCCGGCGCCGCTGGTGCCGACGACTCCGTAGACCTCGCCGGGGCGCACGTGCAGGTCGACGCCGGCGAGGGCGGTCACCTCGCGGCCGCGGGAGCGGTAGACCTTGGTGAGGTCCGTGGTGGTGATCACAGCTGCTTCCGTGGGTCGGGGGCGGACGGCGTGGAGCCGCCGGACCGGGTTGCGGTCGGCGGGACGGACGGCGTCGCACCGGGGGGATCCGGACCTGCCACCCCTTGATCGTCGCCGCTGGGCGGCCGGGCCGCGCGACGGCGTGGCCCTAACGAGTCATCAGGGACGACCGCCGGCCCGTGGCCGGGCAGGCGGACGGAGCGGGTGGGGCTCCACAGGCTGGGGCGTGCTCGCACTGACGGGAGCAGGCCGGGCCTCGCTTCGGGGCGCGAGGGGGAGGGCCCCGGCCGACGGCCGGGGAGGGGACGGTGGCCCTCAGCGGTGACACATTCGACGACACATGGCGCGCTCACCTGCCGGCAGGGTGCCGGTGGGGGTCCATTTCGTCGTCGCAGTCATGTGAGCCAGTAAATCAGAAGGTTCGGTTTCGTCCCAACTATTCGGATTCGCTGTCCGCAATACGGACAGCCACCCCTGTGAGCTGCTGCGATGCACCTCGGCGCCGCCCCCGGATCGTCCGGATGATGGCGGCGCCGGGTAACGGCGACGGCGCGGGGCTCAGGCGGTCGCGGCGAGCGGCGCCACCGCGGGCTTCTCCAGGTGGACCAGGCCCGGCCCGCCGTCGACCTGCTCGACGGCGGTCTGGCGGTAGCCCTGACGGGTGTAGAGGCGCAGGTTGCCCAGGCTGCGGTGGCCGGTGAACAGGCGGTACGCCGTCACCGGGCGGCCGTCGGCGGCGAGGCGGCGCTCCAGGGCCTCCAGCAGGCGGCCGCCGAGGCCGTGGCGCTGCATCCGGGGGTGGACGACCAGGCGCCCTATCCGGCCGATGCCGTCGGGGCCGATCCGGCCGCGGACGGTGCCGACCACCTCGTCACCGAGCCGGGCGACCAGGACGTACTGCTCGGTGAGCTCCTCGCGCAGGCTCTCCAGGGTCTGCGTCAGCGGCTCCAGGCTCCAGTCGCCGTACAGCTCGGCCTCGCTCTGGTAGCCGAGGTACTGCAGCTTGAGGATCTGCTCCGCGTCCTCGGTGTCCGCCACCGAGATGATCACGCTCATGCCCATGTGCTGGGGCCTCCCCATCGTCGTGCCCGGCGCGCAGAGTGAGGGTGTCGCACCGGATGCCCTGCCGGAGATGTCCCGGCCGGGGATCGGTCCTGGCCGGGGGTGGCGCACGAACGCGCCCGTCGGGCGGCCCGGTGGGGCCACGGCGACGGCGACGCGCTCACGCTCAGTATCCGAGTGATCGCGCCGCCGTCAAGAGCCGCGTTCGCCAGCGCTCTACCCGCGCGTCAGCTGCTCTCAACCCTCCGGCCGTACGACGTGGCGAGGGTCACGTCGCACCGCCCGGGGCGACGGCCGCGGGCCCGGGCCGGCTACGGGAAGCGCTCGGCGTGCAGAACGGCCCGCAGGCAGGCGAGGCAGCGGGACCGGGTGGGGCCGATCGAGCCGCGCGGCATGCCGAGCCGCGCGGAGAGCTCGCGGTAGGTCGGCGGCGGGTCCTCGGCGAGGGCGGCGACGAGCTGCGGGCAGCGGCCCGGCAGGGCGGCCACCGCCGCCCGGACGGCGCGGCGCCGCAGCGCGGCGAGGACCTCGTCCTCGGCGGACGGGACGACGGGAAGGATGGTGCACATACCGTGCATGACCTGCTCCGGGCCGGGCCGGTTACGGCCGACCGGGCGTGAGCACCCGAAGGGGGCGCGGCGCTCGATCCGCCACGCCCCCTTCGAGGGGTACCGCTTCGGGGGTGTCAGCCCTGGACCCACTCCTCCTGGAGCGCCAGGTCGTCCTTCACCTCGGCGAGCTGGACGGCCACCGCCGAGGGGGCCGTGCCGCCGCGGCCGTTGCGCGAGGCGATCGCGCCGTGGACGCTGAGCACCGAGCGGACGTCGGGCGTCAGGTGCTCGGAGATCCGCGCGAACTGCTCGTCCGTCAGGTCGGAGAGCTCGATGCCCTGCTGCTCGCAGACCTTGACGCAGGCACCGGCGACCTCGTGCGCGACCCGGAACGGCACGCCCTGCCTGACCAGCCACTCGGCGATGTCGGTGGCGAGCGAGAAGCCCGCCGGGGCGAGCTCCTCCAGCCGGTCCCGGTGCACGGTGAGGGTGGCCATCATGCCGGTGAAGGCCGGCAGCAGCACCTCCAGCGTGTCGCAGGAGTCGAAGACCGGCTCCTTGTCCTCCTGGAGGTCCCGGTTGTAGGCGAGCGGCAGCGCCTTCAGCGTCGCCAGCAGGCCGGTCAGGTTGCCGATCAGCCGGCCGGACTTGCCGCGGGCCAGCTCGGCGATGTCCGGGTTCTTCTTCTGCGGCATGATCGAGGAGCCGGTGGAGAAGGCGTCGTGCAGGGTGATGAAGCCGAACTCCTTGGTGTTCCAGATGATCACCTCCTCCGCGATCCGGGAGAGGTTGATCCCGATCATCGCGGTGACGAAGGCGAACTCGGCGACGAAGTCGCGCGAGGCCGTCCCGTCGATGGAGTTGCCGACCGAGCCCCGCTCGAAGCCGAGGTCGGCGGCGACCGCCTGCGGGTCGAGGCCGAGCGAGGAACCGGCCAGCGCACCGGAGCCGTACGGGGACACGGCGGTGCGCACGTCCCACTGGCGCAGCCGCTCGGCGTCCCGGCCGAGGGCGTGCACGTGCGCGAGGACGTGGTGGGCGAAGAGCACCGGCTGCGCGTGCTGGAGGTGGGTGCGCCCCGGCATGGCGGTGTGCGGGTGCTCCTCGGCCAGGCCGACCAGGGCGTGCTGGAGGTCGAGGATCAGCCCGCCGATGATCCGGGCGTGGTCGCGCAGGTACATCCGGAACAGCGTGGCGATCTGGTCGTTGCGCGAGCGGCCGGCCCGCAGCTTGCCGCCCAGGTCGGCGCCGAGCCGCTCCAGCAGGCCGCGCTCCAGCGCGGTGTGGACGTCCTCGTCGGCGACGGTGCCGGTGAAGGTGCCGGCCTCGACGTCGGCGAGCAGCTGGTCCAGCCCGGCGAGCATGGCGTCGAGCTCCTCGGCGCTGAGCAGCCCTGCCTTGTGCAGGACGCGGGCGTGGGCCTTCGAGCCGGCGATGTCGTACGGCGCGAGGCGCCAGTCGAAGTGCACCGAGGCGGAGAGCCTGGCGAGCGCCTCGGACGGGCCGTCGGCGAAGCGCGCGCCCCAGAGGCGCAGCTCAGGAGAGTTACTGGCGGCGGTCTGGTCGGCAGGCATCGCTGGGCTCCTTACAAGGTGGCGGGTCGGGGGCGGCCCCGGCCGCGAGGGGGCGCGGCCGGGGCCCGGCAGGTGGTCGGACGACCGGGCGGTCGGCTCAGCCGAGGTCGCGGCGGGCGGCGATCTTCGAGGACATCCCGAAGATCTCGATGAAGCCCTTGGACATCGACTGGTCGAAGGTGTCGCCGGTGTCGTAGGTGGCGAGGTTGAAGTCGTACAGCGACTGGTCGGACTTGCGGCCGTCGACGACGGCCCGGCCGGCGTGCAGCACCATCCGGATCTCGCCGGTGACGTGCTGGTTGGCCTCGTTGACGAAGCCGTCCAGCGCCCGCTTCAGCGGGGAGAACCAGAGGCCGTCGTAGACCAGCTCGGCCCAGCGCTGCTCCACCTGCCGCTTGTAGCGGGCGAGTTCGCGCTCGACGGTGACGTTCTCCAGGGCCTGGTGGGCGGTGATCAGGGCGATCGCGCCGGGGGCCTCGTAGATCTCCCGGGACTTGATGCCGACCAGCCGGTCCTCGACCATGTCGAGCCGGCCGATGCCCTGGGCCCCGGCCCGCTTGTTGAGCTCCTCGATGGCCTGCAGGACGGTCACCTTGCGGCCGTCGATGGCGACCGGGACGCCGGCGTCGAAGGTGATGACCACCTGGTCGGCCTCGCGCGGGGTGGCCGGGTTCTGGGTGTACTCGTAGACGTCCTCGATCGGGGCGTTCCAGATGTCCTCCAGGAAGCCGGTCTCGACGGCGCGACCGAAGACGTTCTGGTCGATCGAGTACGGGGACTTCTTGGTGGTGGCGATCGGCAGGCCCTTGGCCTCGGCGAAGGCGATCGCCTTGTCCCGGGTCATCGCGTAGTCGCGGACCGGGGCGATGCACTTCAGCTGGGGGGCCAGCGACTGGATGCCGACCTCGAAGCGGACCTGGTCGTTGCCCTTGCCGGTGCAGCCGTGGGCGACGGTGGTGGCGCCGTGCTTCTGCGCGGCGGCGACCAGGTGCTTGACGATGGCCGGCCGGGAGAGGGCCGAGACCAGCGGGTACTGGCCCTGGTACAGGGCGTTGGCCTTGATGGCCGGGAGGCAGTACTCGTCGGCGAACTCGTCGCGGGCGTCCGCGACCTCGGCCTCGACGGCGCCGCAGTCCAGCGCCCGCTGGCGGATGACCTCCAGGTCCTCGCCGCCCTGGCCGACGTCGACGGCGACGGCGATGACCTCGGCGCCCGTCTCCTCGGCGATCCAGCCGATGCAGACGGACGTGTCCAGACCGCCCGAGTAGGCGAGTACGACGCGCTCGGTCACGGCTTTCTCCTTCACAACAGTGCGAACAGGCTTACGGCGATAGGCATAAGTATGCACTACACCGTATGGATTTCAAAACCCCTGCCGAGGAACGGGCGAACCGGGGTCACGGGGCGGTGCGTCGGGCGGGCGGAACGGGCGGGCCCGGGTCGGCCGGGCCCGGCCGGTGGCTACTGGGCCTTGGCCTGGGCGAGCTGCATCAGGTGGTCGGCGAGCGCCTGGCCGCCGGAGGGATCGCGGCTGATCAGCAGGACGGTGTCGTCCCCGGCGATGGTGCCGATGATCTCGAAGACCTCGGCCTGGTCGATCGAGGAGGCCAGGAACTGGGCCGCGCCCGGCGGGGTCCGCAGGACGACGAGGTTGCCGGAGGCGGTGGCGGAGACCATGAGCTCGCCGGCCAGCCGGGCCATCCGGCCCTCGCTGGCCGACTCCCCCATCGGTGCGCGCGGCGTGCGGTCGCCGCCCTCGGCCGGGACGGCGTAGATGAGCGCGCCGTCCCGGTTGCGGATCTTCACCGCTCCCAGCTCGTCCAGGTCCCGGGAGAGGGTGGCCTGGGTGACCACCAGTCCGTCGTCGGCGAGCAGCTTGGCGAGCTGGCTCTGCGAGCGCACGGGCTGGCGGGTGAGCAGGTCCACGATTCGCCGGTGGCGCGCGGTGCGGGTCTGCGGGACCTGCGGCGTCGGACCGGCGGCGGGCTGGTCGGCGTGGGGAACGGTCATGTGATTATTCTCCCGGACTACGCTCGGCTCGCATCGGCCGGGGCGTTCTCCCGCACCGTCCGGAGGATCTCCGGCAGCGCGGCCAGGAAGGCGTCCGCGTCCTGCTCGGTGAGCACCAGCGGCGGCGCGAGCCGGACGGCGTCCGGGACGGCGGCGTTGACCAGGAAGCCGGCCTCCTGGGCGGCGGCCTGGACCTTCGCGGCCACCGGCGCGGTCAGCACGATGCCGAGCAGCAGGCCGGCCCCGCGCACGTGCGAGACCAGCGGGTCGCCGATCGCCTCGACCCCGTGCCGCAGCCGCTCGCCGATCTTGCGGACGTGCTCCAGCAGGCCCTCGGACTCGATGGTGTCGAGCACCGCGAGAGCCGCCGCCGCGACCACCGGATTGCCGCCGAAGGTGGTGCCGTGCTGGCCCGGGGTGAGCAGCTCGGCGGCCTCCCCGAACGCGAGCACGGCGCCGATCGGCAGCCCGCCGCCGAGTGCCTTGGCGAGGGTGACCACGTCCGGCTCGACGCCCTCGACGGCCTGGTGGGCGAACCAGTACCCGGTGCGGCCGATGCCGGTCTGGATCTCGTCCAGGACGAGCAGGGTGCCGGTGGCCCGGGTGATCTCGCGGGCGGCCCGCAGGTAGCCGTCGGGCAGCGGGATCGCGCCGTTCTCGCCCTGGATCGGCTCCAGGAAGACGGCCGCGGTCTCCGCGGTCACGGCCGCGCGCAGCGCCTCGACGTCGCCGAAGGGGACGTGGGTGACCTCGCCGGGCAGCGGCAGGAACGGCTCCTGCTTGGCGGGCTGGCCGGTGAGCGCGAGGGCGCCCATGGTCCGGCCGTGGAAGCCGCCCTGGAGGGCGACCACATGGGTGCGGCCGGTCCGGCGGCTGATCTTGAACGCGGCCTCGTTGGCCTCGGCGCCGGAGTTGCAGAAGAACACCCGGCCGTCCCGGCCCGAGAGGGTCAGCAGCCGCTCGGCCAGCGCGATGGTCGGCTCGGCCATGAAGAGGTTGGAGACGTGGCCGAGGGTGGAGATCTGCCGGGTGACGGCCTCGACGACCGCCGGGTGGCCGGTGCCGAGGGCGTTGACGGCGATGCCGCCGAGCAGGTCGGTGTACTCCTTGCCGTCGGCGTCCCACAGCTTGGCGCCCTCGCCGCGGACCAGCGGGATCCGCGGGGTGCCGTAGTTGTCGGTGAAGGCGTGCTGCCAGCGGTCGGTGAGCCGCTCGTTGCCGGTCGGCTGCGCGCTGCCGCTGTGCTGTGCGTCGGTCGTCATGCCAGTCCCCCGGTCACGGTCGCTTCGTCGTCCGGCACGACCATCGTGCCGATGCCCTCGTCGGTGAAGATCTCCAGCAACAGGCTGTGCTGCACCCGGCCGTCCAGGACGCGGGCGGTGCCCACGCCGGATCGGACGGCCCGCAGGCAGCCCTCCATCTTGGGGAGCATGCCGCTGGCCAGCTCGGGCAGCAGCTCCTCCAGCTCGGTCGCGCTGAGCTGGCTGATCACGTCGTCGGAGTGCGGCCAGTCGGCGTACAGGCCCTCGACGTCGGTGAGGACGACGAGCATCTCGGCGCCGAGCGCCACCGCGAGGGCGGAGGCGGCGGTGTCGGCGTTGATGTTGTAGACGTGCCCGTCGGTGCCCCGGGCGATCGAGGAGATCACCGGGATCCGGCCGTCGGCGATCAGCGCCTTCACCGCGCCGGCCTCGATGTTGACGATGTCGCCGACCAGGCCGATGTCGACCTGCTCGCCGTCGACCACCGCGTACCGCTTGACGGCGGTCATGGTGTGGGCGTCCTCGCCGGTCATGCCGACCGCGAACGGGCCGTGGCCGTTGAGCAGCCCGACCAGTTCGCGCTGGACCTGGCCGGCCAGCACCATCCGGACCACGTCCATGGTCTCGGGGGTGGTGACCCGCAGGCCGTTGGTGAACGAGGACTCCAGGCCGAGCTTGTCGAGCTGGGCGCTGATCTGCGGGCCGCCGCCGTGGACCACGACGGGGTGCAGACCGGCGTAGCGCAGGAAGACGACGTCCTGGGCGAAGGCCGCCTTGAGGCTCTCGTCCACCATGGCGTTGCCGCCGAACTTCACGACGACGGTCTTGCCGTGGAAGCGCTCCAGCCAGGGCAGCGCCTCGATCAGCGTCATGGCCTTGGGCAACGCGGTGTTGTTGCGGGCCTGTTCGCCCTTGGGTGCGATCTGCACGTGTGTGGTCCCCGGCTCGGTCGGCAGGTGCGGCTGTGGCGGCTGTCAGCGGCTGTCAGGTGGAGTAGGCGCTGTTCTCGTGCACGTAGTCGGCGGTGAGGTCATTGGTCCACACCGTCGCGGCGGCCTCGCCGGCGTTCAGGCGGGCGGTGATGACGATCTCCCGGCCGGTCATGTCGACGAGGTCGCGGTCCTCCCCGACGCTGCCGTCCCGGCAGACCCAGACGCCGTTGATGGCGACGTCGAGGCGGTCCGGGTCGAAGGCGGCGTCGGTGGTGCCGATCGCGGCCAGCACCCGGCCCCAGTTCGGGTCCTCGCCGTGGAGGGCGCACTTGAGCAGGTTGTTGCGGCTGATGACCCGGGCGACGCCGACGGCCTCCGCCTCGGTGGCGGCGGCGGTGACGTCGATCCGGATGTCCTTGCTCGCGCCCTCGGCGTCACCGATCAGCTGCCGCGCGAGGTCGGCGCAGACGGTGCGGACGGCCTCGTCGAACCCGGCCTGCTCCGGGGTGATGCCGGAGGCGCCGGAGGCGAGCAGCAGCACCGTGTCGTTGGTCGACATGCACCCGTCGGAGTCGATCCGGTCGAAGGTGGTGCGGGTGGCGGCGCGCAGCGAGACGTCCAGGGCGGCGGCGTCGAGCGCGGCGTCGGTGGTCAGGACGACCAGCATGGTGGCGAGGCCGGGGGCGAGCATGCCGGCGCCCTTGGCCATGCCGCCGACCGTCCAGCCGTCCTTCGTCACCTGGGCGGTCTTGTGGACGGTGTCGGTCGTCTTGATGGCGATCGCGGCGGCCTCGCCACCGGCGGCGTCGAGCTGCCCGGCGGCGAGGGCGACACCGGGCAGCAGGATGTCCATCGGCAGGCGCAGGCCGATCAGGCCGGTGGAGGCGACGGCGATCTCGCCGGCGTTGAGCCCCAGCTCCTCGGCGGCCTTCTCGGCGGTGGCGTGGGTGTCCTGGAAGCCGAGCGGGCCGGTGCAGGCGTTGGCGCCACCGGAGTTGAGGACGACGGCGGAGACCTGACCGCCCTTGAGGACCTGCTCCGACCAGAGCACGGGCGCGGCCTTGACCCGGTTGCTGGTGAACACTCCGGCGGCGGCCAGCGACGGGCCGTCGTTGACGACGAGGGCGAGGTCGGGGGTGCCGGAGTCCTTGATCCCGGCGGTGACGCCGGCGGCCCGGAAGCCCCTGGCGGCGGTCACGCCGACGTTGACGTTCTTGGTCACGGTGCGACTCCGATCAGGGGAAGGCCGAGCTCCTCGGGCAGGCCGAGGGCGATGTTCATGCTCTGCACCGCGCCGCCGGCGGTGCCCTTGACCAGGTTGTCGATCGCGCTGATCGCGATGATCCGCCCGGCGCTCTCGTCCAGGGCGACCTGGACCAGGGCGGCGTTGGAGCCGTAGACGCTGCTGGTCTGCGGCCACTGGCCCTCGGCCAGCAGGTGGACGAAGGGCTCGTCGGCGAACGCCTCGGTGTAGGCGGCGCGCAGGGCCTCGCCGGTCACCCCGGGCTTCGCCTTGGCGGAGCAGGTGGCGAGGATGCCGCGCGGCATCGGCACCAGGGTGGGCGTGAAGGAGACGGTGACCGGCTCGCCCGCGACCGGGGTGAGGTTCTGCGACATCTCCGGGGTGTGCCGGTGCTGCCCGCCGACGCCGTAGGCGCTGACGTTGCCCATCACCTCACTGCCGAGCAGGTGGGTCTTGGCGGCCTTGCCGGCGCCCGAGGTGCCGGAGGCGGCGACGATCACGGCCTCGGGCTCGGCGAGCCCGGCCGCGTACGCCGGGAAGAGCGCCAGCGAGACGGCGGTCGGGTAGCAGCCGGGGACGGCGATGCGGTTGCCGCCCTTGAGCGCGGCGCGGTGGCCGGGCAGCTCGGGGAGGCCGTAGGGCCAGGTGCCGGCGTGCGCGGAGCCGTAGAACTGCTCCCAGTCGGCGGCGGCCTTCAGCCGGAAGTCGGCGCCGCAGTCGACGACCAGGACGTTCTGGCCGAGGGCCTCGGCGACGGCGGCGGACTGGCCGTGCGGCAGCGCCAGGAACACCACGTCATGGTCGGCCAGCACCTCGGGGGTGGTGGGCTCCAGGATCCGGTCGGCGAGCGGGATCAGGTGCGGCTGCAGGGTGCCGAGCCTGGTACCCGCGTTCGATCCGCCGGTCAGCGCCCCGATCTCCACCTCGGGGTGGCCGAGCAGCAGGCGCAGCACCTCGCCGCCCGCGTATCCGCTCGCACCGGCGACGGCGACTCGCAATGCCATGGCAGTTCCCTCCTTGGTCGGAGCATGAATATACGCATCACGGAACATTCATGCAAGGGAGTGCACGACGGACCGGCAGGCGGACCGCTCCACACCCGGGCGGCGGGGTGCGCCGTCCACCGCGGACGGCTCGCCACCCGTCGGCGCCATGAGCTTAGGTTACCCTTAGTTGATCGTCGGGCGGCGCGCTCCCGGCACCGTCGGCCCGGCCCCCGCCCGGGTCACCGGCGGACGGCCCGCAGCACCACGAACTTCGGGTTGCCCGCGACGACTTCGCAGTTCCCGAAGAGGCGGCGCAGCTTGACGTGGTAGCCGAGATGACGGTTGCCGACCACCCAGAGTTCGCCCCCCGGGCGCAGCGCCCGGCGGGCACCGGTGAACATCCGCCAGGCGGTGGCGTCGGTGGTGGCCTGGTGGGAGTGGAACGGCGGGTTGTTCAGCACCAGGTCGACCGAGCCGGCCGGGACGGCGTCCGTGCCGAGGGCGTCGGCGGTGAGGAACTCGGCGGGCGCCCGCGGGCCGAGGTTCTCCCGGAAGGTCGCCTCGGCCGAGGCGACGGCCTGGTGGGACTCGTCGACGAAGACCAGCTCGGCGCCGGGACTGGCGAGCGCCGCCGCGGTGCCGACCACGCCGTTGCCGCAGCCGAGGTCGACGACCCGGGCCCCGGGGGCGGCCACCGGCAGGTGACCGAGCAGGAAGCGGGTGCCGATGTCGAGCCGCTCGGCGCAGAAGGTACCGGCGTGGTTGACCACCGTGCGCCCGGAGGCCGGGCCGATGTCGCCGGGCAGCGCGTAGCGGTGCGGCCAGGGGTTGGGGCCGGGGTCGAGCGCCGGACCGGGGGTGCAGAAGATCAGCCGGGCCTTGCGGGCCGCGAGCGAGGTGCGGGTCGGGCCGAGGATCCGCTCGAAGAGCTGGAGGGTGGAGGTGTGGATCTCGGTGACCATGCCGGTGCCGATCACCACCGTGCCGGGGTGCACGGCGGGCGCGAGGCGGTGCAGCTGGTCCTCCAGCAGCGCGAGGCTCTTGGGGACGCGGACCAGCAGGACGTCGACCCGCCCGGGCGGGGTGTCGCGGGTGGTGAGCAGCCGGGCCGCGTCGGGGGCGGCGCCGGCCCGGGCGAGGTTGGCCAGGGTGGCCTGCCGGCCGAGGTGGGAGTCGCTGATCTGGACCGGCGCGGTACTCGGGGCGGGGGTCGGCGCGGTGGTCGGCGCCGAGGACAGCGCGGTGGTCAGCGCCGTGGTCAGCGCGCCCCAGCGGTCGCCGAGGACGACGACGGTGCGGCCGGTGAGCTCGGTGACCGCGCCCTGGGCGCTGTCCGCCTCCCCGGCGAGATGGCGCAGCAGGTACTCGTCGGCGGCGTCCCAGGCGCGCAGCCGCTCGCGCGGGTCCTCCGGGAAGCGGGTGAGGTCGAAGGTGCCCCACGGGGTGGTGAAGGGGGTCGCGGCGGTGGGCGTGCTGAGGCGGTTCATCGTGATCTCAGGCTAGCCGACCACCGGGCGCCGACCGTCCGGTCGGCCGATACTGGAGGGGCCCGACCGGAAGGTCCTGACCGGAAGGGGATTGGGCCATGGACTGGAAGCTCGAAGTGGTGGTGGTACCGGTGTCGGACGTGGCCCGGGCCAAGACCTTCTACGAGGAACAGGCCGGTTTCACCGTCGACCACGACACCCGGATCCGGGACGGGGTCCGGGTGGTGCAGCTGACGCCGCCGGGCTCCGGCTGTTCGATCGTGGTGGGCACCGGGATCACGGACGCGCCGCCGGGCTCGGTGAAGGGCCTGCAGCTGGTGGTGCCGGACATCGTCAAGGCGCACGGCGAGCTGGTGGCGCGGGGCGTGGAGGTGAGCCCGGTCCAGCACTTCGAGGACGGCGCCCGGGTGGACGGCCGCGGCGGGGCGTGGAACTCGTTCGTCTTCTTCAACGACCCGGACGGCAACGGCTGGGCGGTCCAGGAGTCGCCGCCCGGCTGACCCCGGCGCCCTCGCCGGCCCGGAAGCCCGCGCAGACCCCGGCGCGGCGCCGGGCCGGCCGTGGGTAGGCTCGGAGGATGGTCGAAGACGAGGGAAGCGTCCGGGTGGACAGCTGGATCTGGTCGGTGCGGCTCACCAAGACGCGCGCGCTGGCTGCGGCCGCCTGCCGGGCCGGACACGTCCGGGTGAACGGCGAGCGGGTCAAGCCCGCGCAGGCGCTGAAGGCCGGCGACGAGGTGCGCGTGCGCCAGGAGGGCTTCGAGCGGATCGTCGTGGTGAAGCGGCTGGTCCGCAAGCGGGTCGGGGCGGTCGTCGCGGCCGAGTGCCTGGTGGACAACAGCCCGCCGAGGCCGCCGCGCGAACTGCTGGCGGCGGCCGGCGAGCGCGACCGGGGCGCGGGCCGGCCCACCAAGCGGGACCGCCGCGAGCTCGACCAGCTGCGGCACGGCTAGCGGACGCGGCACGGCCGGCGGACCGCCCCCGGCCCGGCGGTCTCAGGCCGGGGTGTCGGTGAGGACCTTCGCCAGGAAGGCGTCCAGGTTCGCCACCGTGCGGGCCACCAGCTCCTCCTGCGACAGCGACTCCTCGGGCCGGCTGACCAGGGCGGACTTCTTCAGCCCGCGCAGGTAGAGCGAACAGGCCAGGTCGGCGCAGATGTAGGTGCCGACGGTGTTGCCCTCGCGGCCGGAGACGCCGGCCCGGCGGGCGGCCAGCAGCGCCACGCCCGAGCCCGCGTGGGCGGAGAGGCAGAGCGAGCAGACGTTGGTCTTGGTCAGGCTGCGGCGCACGGACGGCACCCGCAGTGTGACGCCGACCAGCTCGCCGCCGTGCTCGGCGACCAGGTAGCCGCGGTCGGGCGCGCCCTGGTCCCGCCAGCCGAGGAAGTCCAGGTGCTCCCACGGGAGTTCGGCCAGACCCCGGGGCAGGTTGAGCCGACGGGCCTCGCCCTTGGAACAGTTGACGAAGGAGCCGCGGATCTCGTTCTCGCTCAGGGGGTTCATGATTCGCAACGTAACACCGAGCGCGCCGGGCGGTCGCGGCATTTTCCACCGGAGCGTCCCGCCGTGCGCCACCCGATGCGGCCGCCCGCGGCCCGGAACGGGCCGGCCCCGGCGCCCGGCACGGGCACCGGGGCCGGCCGCCCGCACGGTGGTCGGGGCCGCACGGCGCGGGCCCCGACGGGTGGTTCAGGCCTTGAAGGCGACACCCGCGTAGGCGGAGACGTCCTGCCAGCCGGCGGGCAGCTCGTCGGTCGGGACGTGGCCGGCCCCGGCGCGCCAGAGCGGGAGCTGGACCAGACCGGGCCCGGCGAACCCGAAGTCGCCGAAGAAGGGCTCGACGGCGGCGCGCGGACGCAGCACCAGCGGCGCGCTGGCGCTCCGGTAGATCCGGGTGCCCTCGGCCGCGCTCTCCCGGGAGGCGAAGTCGGGGCTGCCGTGCGAGAGGATCAGCGCGCTGCCGGGCGCGAGCGCGTCGCGCAGGGTGCGGACGATCTCCTGGGCGCCGTCCTCGTCGCGGATGAAGTGCAGCACCGCGACCAGCATCAGGGCGACCGGCCGGTCCAGGTCGACGGCGGCGCGCAGGCCGGGGTGGTCGAGGATGGTCGCCGGCTCGCGGAGGTCGGCCTCGATGACGGAGGTGTGGCCGGCCTTGTGGCTCGCCAGCAGGGCGCGGGCGTGGGTGGCCACGATCGGGTCGTTGTCGACGTACACCACGCGGGCGTCCGGGGCGGCCCGGCGGGCCACCTCGCTGGTGGAGCCGACGGCGGGGATGCCGGTACCGATGTCGACGAACTGGCGGATGCCCTGGCCGGCCACGAACTCGACGGCGCGGCCGAGGAATTCGCGGTTGGTGCGGGCCAGCAGCGGCAGCGCGGGGTAGGCCGCTATCGCGGCCTCGGCGGCCTTGCGGTCCGCCTCGAAGTTGTCCTTGCCGCCGAGGTAGTAGTCGTACATCCGGGCGGTGTGCGGAACGCCGGTGTCCAGCTCGGTCGGCGGCTGCCAGTCCTCGGCCTTCACCCAGTCCCAGTCCGTACCGACGTCGGTCGTCGCGGTGTCCTCGTGCATCCTGCTTTCCGCCCCCTCAAGCCCACTGCCGGAATGCCTGCCCGTCACGGCGCCGGAGCGCCGCGCTGCGCGGGCGGCCCGGCCTGCCGGGCCCACCACGTGGCGCGCGGTGATCGTATCCGACGACACGCCGTGGAGACAGCGGGAGTTCAGGATTCCGAAGCTCCCCAGCCGTGGTGCGGGCACGTCCTCCCGGCGGGTCGGGTCGGCGCGCTCGAATCGCCCCGGGGTTTCACCGTCTCTATGCTGGCTGCCGATGACTGCCGACCGGATGACCGCCGACCGCCGCACCGTCCTGCGCGCCACCGCCAGGTTCGCCGCCCTGACCGCCGTCGGCGGCCTGCTCGCGGCCTGCGCCGGGACCTCCCCCCGCCGGGCCGACCCGGGGGCGCTCGCCGTCCACCCCGGCACCGTGGACCCGGCCGGCGGCGACCCGGCGGCGGTCGACCCCGCCTGGGCGGCCGGCGAGGGCGCCGCCTCCCCCGCCCCGGACCCCACCGCCCCGGCCGGACCGCAGGGGGCGGCCTCCCCCACCGCGGCCGCCACCACCGTGGCGCCGCCGGTCCCGCCCACCCTCACGCCGCTCGCCCCGGGCACCCCGGTCGAGGTCGCGTACGGACCGCGGACCGGCCGCAACGTCGCCCTGACCTTCCACGGCAGCGGCGACCCGAGGATCGCCACCGCCCTGCTGGAGATCGCCGAACAGCGCGGCGCCGCGCTCACCGTGATGGCCGTCGGCAGCTGGCTGGACCAGCAGCCGCAGATGGCCCGCCGGATCCTGGACGGCGGCCACGAGCTGGGCAACCACACCCAGAACCACCAGAACATCTCCGCGATGGGCCCCGACCAGGCGCGCGCCGAGATCGCCCAGTGCGCGGAGCGGCTGCAACGGCTCACCGGCTCGATCGGCCGCTGGTTCCGGCCGTCCGCCGCCCAGTACGCCACGCCGATGGTGCGCGAGCAGGCCCGGGCGGTCGGGTACGAGCACGTGCTCTCCTTCGACGTCGACCCGCGCGACTACAGCGATCCGAGCGCCGCGGAACTCCAGCGCCGGGTGCTCGCCTCGGTGAAGGGGGGCTCGGTGGTCGCTCTGCACATGGGCCACCAGTGCACGGTGGACGCGCTGCCGGGCATCCTGGACGGACTCACCAGGGCGGGGCTCGCGCCGGTCACCGCCAGCCGGCTCTGCGCCTGAGCCCTCCGGGCGGCGGGTGCGTCGGCACCCGGGCGCACGGGTCCCGTTACCCGGGCCCACCCCTTCCGAGCAGCGCCTGCGGACCCGGTTCAGCCTGGGAGGGGATGACCTACCGACGGGTACGGAGTAGTAACGTCGTCGGGGCGGTGCACCGGTGCACACCTATCGGTGCGCCCGCCCGCTGAACAGCAGCTTGCTGGGACACCTGTCGCTGGGAGACCCCCGGCACCACCGAAGGGCAACTGAGTGAGTGACATCGCGCGCGTCGGAGTGATCGGCTGCGGTCTGATGGGGTCGGGCATCGCGGAGGTGTTCGCCCGGGCGGGGCTGGACGTCCTGGTGTCGGAGGCGAGCGGGGAGGCCCTGGAGTTCGGTCGCACCCGGCTGACCAACTCCCTGGAGACGGCGGTCAAGCGGGGCAAGCTGAGCCCCGAGGACCGCGACGGGGCGATGTCCCGGCTGTCCTTCACCACCGACCTGGCCGACTTCGCCGACCGCGACCTGGTGGTCGAGGCGGTCGCCGAGCGCGAGGACATCAAGGTCCAGATCTTCCAGACGCTGGACCAGGTGGTCGAGCGCCGGGACGCCATCCTGGCCTCCAACACCTCGTCGATCCCGATCGTGAAGCTGGCCGCCGCCACCTCGCGCCCGGAGCAGGTGATCGGCCTGCACTTCTTCAACCCGGCGCCGGTGCAGAAGCTGGTCGAGGTGATCCCGACGCTGACCACCTCGGCGGCCACCACCGAGCGGGTCGAGGCCTTCGCCTCCGAGGTGCTGGGCAAGGAGCCGATCCGCGCCCGCGACCGGGCCGGCTTCGTGGTGAACGCGCTCCTGGTGCCGTACCTGCTGTCGGCGGTGCGGATGTTCGAGTCGGGCGTGGCGACCGCCTCCGACATCGACAAGGGCATGGAGGCCGGCTGCGCCCACCCGATGGGCCCGCTGCGGCTGTGCGACCTGATCGGTCTGGACACCATCGTGTCGATCGCCGAATCGATGTACGACGAGTACAAGGAGCCGCTGTTCGCCGCTCCCCCGCTGCTCTCCCGGATGGTCGACGCGGGCCTGCTGGGCCGCAAGTCCGGCCGCGGCTTCTACGACTACACCGCGAGCGCCTGAACCCGGGAACGGTGACGGGGCCCGGGAGCGGTATCCAGCTACCCGGGCCCCTGAGGTGCCACCCAATTGCTTGCACCGGCACGTTTAAGGGTGTGGGTCATTCTCACAGCATCGCGCTTTGCCATTGAAGCTACCGCGCCACGATAGAGGCGCAGACGGGAGTCGAACCCGCATCCGACGCTTACAGCACACACCCGGTCGATCCGGCGCTCGGCGGCGAATGCTGAGCCTGGAGCGAGAGTCTGAGTCTTACAGGGGCGCCTCTGCCATGTTGGGCCACTCCGGCGCGGAATGCCGGAGGGAGGACTCGAACCTCCACATTCTCCCCTGATATCAGCTTCAACCTCAGTATCAGCTTGCGCTCTTCGCGCCACCCCCGCTCTCATACGGGGGCGATCTGGGGGCTACCCGAACAGGTAGCCGAACACCGCCTCACCGACCCGGCGGTCGGTGACCTCCGAGCCGTTGGCCTCCTCGCGGGCGAACTGGACGGCCTGCTGGAGCTTCTCGACCCGCTCCAGGAGCTCGTTCACCCGCCGGGCCGGAAGGGCCCCGGAGAACTTGACCGTCGTCCAGTAGCCGACCGCGATGTCCTCGTAGTACACCTCGACCTGCGCCGGGTGCTTCTCCGTGGCCTCGGCCTTCACGTGGTTGCGCGGCACCTTCTTGGTGCGGATCGTGCGCACCGCCTCGGTCTTCCAGGAGTCCGTCGAGGCGTCGTGGTTCCAGGCCTCGGCGGCGTCCAGCACCGGCAGCTTCCGCACGAAGGTGCGCAGGTCGGTGAGCTGCTTCTCCAGGAAGAGCAGGTAGGTGACCGGCACCTGGGCCACCAGCGTCCGGCCGTCGACCACGACGTCGGCGCGGGCCTCGGTGTTGGCCCAGTCCTTCGTCGCGGTGACGTCGAACAGCCGGGACAGCGTCGCGGACGTGGTCCGCAGGACGTCCTCTGCCTTCACCTGGACGCGGGTGGACTCCGGGGGGAGCTGCTCGCCCTCCTCGTCCTTGGGCTGGTACGTCCGGGAGATGCCGGCCAGCAGCGCGGGCTTCTGCAAGTCCTGGTGGGACTGCGTCAGCTCCTGGAAGGACTTGGACTTGACGCCCTTTTCGACGGCGATGATCTGGTTCAGCTTTGCCACGTCGTCGAACGTATCAGCGATCGTGGCGGGGTGTCACCCGATAAACGGGGCGACCGCGGAGGCCGGGCGAACGGCCTCCGCGGTCGGCACGGGTCAGCTGTTGATGCTGTAGCTGTCGCCGTAGACCTTCCACTTGAGCGGGGGGTTGAGGTCGAAGTTCTTGGCGTTGAGGAAGACCAGCTGCTCGGTGTCGACGCGGCTGGTGTCGGAGTGCGCCTCCTCGGTCTTCATGGCGGCCCGGCGGGCGTCCAGGAAGGCCTTGAGGTAGGTGGCCTCGTCGCCGCCCTGGGCCGGGGTCTTGGCCTTCTTCATGGCGGTCTTGCGGATCCCGCCGAAGCTGGTCGAGCTGGTGCCCGGGCCGTGCATGACGATGGCGTCGTAGTAGGCGAACTGGCCGAGCGCGCGCAGACCGTCGGACTTGGCCTGGCTGACGGCGGGGTTGAAGTAGACGCGGTCGCGCTCGTCGTTCTGCGCCTGCTGGAAGACGCCGTCCTTGGCCGCGGTGGCCCAGTCCTTCTCGAAGGCGCTGCCCAGGCCCGCGTGCGACTCGGTGCCGTTCACCTTGCGCAGCGCCGGCAGGTACTTGGCGAGGACGTTGCCCGGCTTGAGGTCGGTGTAGTGCTCGACCAGGTCGAGCATGTCGCCGGTGCCCGAGCAGAAGCCGATGATGCCGGCGGTGTAGCCGCGGCCGTCACCGATGTCCTCGATGTACTTGTACTGCGACTTCCAGTCCAGCGAGGAGTTCTCGGCGCTGGACACCAGCTGCATCGCGATGTCCTTCTTGTGCGGGTCGTCCAGGCCGACGGCCTTGGCCTGGACGACGGCCGCGGTCGGCGCCGCGTGGGCTGCGCCGGCGGCCGCGACCGTGGCGGGCGCGGCCATCAGCAGGGCGGCGAGGGCTATCCGGACGGTGCGGTGCTGGGGACGGTGCATCTGACGCTCCGTGTTCCGTGGGGGGACGGCGGGGGGATGCCGTCGGCCGGGAGTTAGGAAACTTTCCTAACCAAGGAATAGCGCCCACGATCCCCGCTCCGCAAGGGTTTTGACGGAAACTCCTCAAAGAGCCAGGTCAGCCGCACCGGCCGGACCGCCGCCACCGGGACGACGAAGGGCCCCGCCGCCGGAAACCGGCGACGGGGCCCTCCACCCGGGATGCGCGTCAGGCGCCGCGGAGCACCGCGCCGGTCCGGGCGACGGCCTCGGCCACGGCCGCCTCACGGGCCGCGCTGGCCTCGTCGGCGGTCAGCGTGCGGTCGGCCGCGCGGAAGCGCAGCGCGTAGGCCAGCGACTTCTTGCCCTCGCCGACCTGCTCGCCGGTGAAGACGTCGAACAGCCGGATGGCCTCCAGCAGTTCGCCGGCGCCGGCCCGCAGCGCGGCCTCGACCTCGGCGGCCGGGACGGCGCCGTCGACGATCAGCGCCACGTCCTGGGTCGCGACCGGGAACGCGGAGACGGCCGGGCCGGAGACCCGGACGGCGCCGTCGGCGGTCAGCAGGTCGAGGTCGACCTCCATCGCGCTGGTGCGCTCGGGCAGACCGAGCGCCTTGACGACACGCGGGTGCAGCTCACCGGCGTGGCCGACCACCCGGTCGGTCCCGGCGACCACCAGCTCGGCGCAGCGGCCCGGGTGCCACGGGGCCAGCCGGCCCTGGCGGACGGCCAGTTCGACGCCGGCCGCACGGGCCACCGCACGGGCGGCCTCGATCGCGTCGGCCCAGGAGGCCGGGGCGCCCTTGCCCCACCAGCCCGACGGCACCCGCTCGCCCGCGAGGGCGGCGGCGATCCGGCGCGGCTGGTCCGGCAGCGCGGCGTCGAGGGCGGCGAGCTCCTCGTCGCTCGGACGGCGGTCGACGGCCGGGCGCGGCGCGACGGACTGCTCGTCCTTGGGCAGGAAGACGGTACCCGTCTCGAAGATCGCCAGATCGGTGTTGCCGCGGCCGACGTTGCGGCGCAGCGCCCCGAGCAGGCCCGGCAGCAGCGTGGTGCGCAGCGCCGGCTCCTCGTCGTTGAGCGGGTTGACCAGCTTCACCGTGCGGCGGCGCCGGTCGTCCTTCTCCAGGCCGAGCCCGTCGAAGGCGGCCTCGCCGACGAACGGGTAGTTGTTGACCTCGACGTAGCCGGCGGCGGCCAGCGCGACACCGGCCCGGCGGTGGGTGCGCTGGGCCTCGGTCAGGCCCTTGCCCGGCGGCACGGTGGGCATCCGGGCGGGGACGTTGTCGTACCCCTCCAGGCGGATGACCTCCTCCGCGAGGTCGTACGGGTCGGTGAGGTCGGGGCGCCAGGTCGGCGGGGTGACCTCCAGGACGTCGGCGCCCGCGACGGAGCAGCCGATCTCCTGCAGCCGCCGGGTGACGGTCTCCCGGCCGTAGGCGGTGCCGGCGACGCGGTCGGGCAGGTCCGCGGCGATGGTGATGGTGCGCACCGGGTGCGGGGCCGCGATGTCGGTGACCCCGGCCTCGGCGGTGCCGCCGGCGATCAGGACCAGCAGGTCGACGGCGCGCTGCGCGGCGGCGCGGGCGGCCTCCGGGTCGACGCCGCGCTCGAAGCGCTTCGACGCCTCGGAGGGCAGCTTGTGCCGCTTGGCACCGCGGGCGATCACGACCGGGTCGAAGTGCGCCGCCTCGATGATCACCTCGGTGGTGCCCGGACCGGCGGCCGGGTCGAGGATCTCGGTGGAGGCACCGCCCATGACACCGGCCAGGCCGATCGGGCCGCTGTTGTCGCAGATCAGCAGGTCCTCGGGGGAGAGCTTGCGCGCGACGCCGTCGAGGGTGGTCAGGGTCTCGCCCTGCTCCGCCCGGCGGACCACGATGGGGCCGTCCACGCGCTGCTTGTCGTAGGCGTGCAGCGGCTGGCCGACCTCCAGCATCACGTAGTTGGTGATGTCCACGGCCAGCGAGATCGGCCGGATGCCGGCCTTCTGCAGGCGGCGCTGGAGCCAGATCGGCGACTTGGCGGTCGGGTCGAGGCCGATCACCGTGCGGGCCACGAAGCGGTCGCAGCCGGCCGGGTCGGCGACCTTGACCAGGTAGCCGTAGGAGTTCGCCGGCGGCACGTCGAGCAGCGCCGGGTCGGCCAGCGGCAGCCCGTACGCGGCGGCGGCCTCGCGGGCCACCCCGCGCATCGAGAGGCAGTAGCCGCGGTCCGGGGTGACGGCGATGTCCAGCACCTCGTCGACGAGCTGGAGCAGCTCGACGGCGTCGGTGCCGGGCTCGTACTCCGGCGGGAGGACGATGATGCCGTCGTGGTCGTCGCCCATGCCCAGCTCGCGGGCCGAGCAGATCATGCCGGCCGAGGTGTGGCCGTAGGTCTGGCGGGCCGCGATCGGGAACGGGCCGGGCAGCACGGCGCCCGGCAGGACGACGACGACCTTGTCGCCGACGGCGAAGTTGGTCGCGCCGCAGACGATCTCCTGCGGCTCGCCGGTGCCGTTGGCGTCGCCGACGTTGACGAAGCAGTGCCGGATCGGCTTCTTGAAGCCGGAGAGCTCCTCGATGGAGAGGACCTGGCCGACCACCAGCGGGCCCTTGAGGTCGCCGCCGATCTGCTCGACCGTCTCGACCTCCAGCCCGGCCCGGACCAGTCGCTCCGCCACGTCGCGGCCGGTCTCGCCGACCGGCAGGTCGACGTACTCGCGCAGCCAGGAAAGCGGGACGCGCATCAGATCTCCATCCCGAACGGGAGGGTGAAGCGCACGTCACCCTCGACCATGTCGCGCATGTCGGCGACGTTGTGACGGTTCATCAGGATTCGCTCCAGGCCCAGGCCGAAGGCGAACCCGCTGTAGCGGCTCGGGTCGATGCCGCAGGCGACCAGCACCCGCGGGTTGACCACGCCGCAGCCGCCGAGCTCGATCCAGCCCTCGGAGGAACAGGTGCGGCAGGGCCGGTCCGGGTTGCCGACGCTCTCGCCGCGGCAGACGAAGCACTGCAGGTCGATCTCGGCGCTCGGCTCGGTGAACGGGAAGTACGAGGGCCGCCAGCGCAGCTCCAGGCCGTCCCCGATCAGCTTGGACACCAGCAGCTCGATGGTGCCCTTGAGGTCGGCGAAGGTGATGCCCTCGTCCACGGCCAGGCCCTCGACCTGGCGGAAGACCGGGGTGTGGGTGGCGTCCAGCTCGTCGGTCCGGTAGACCCGGCCGGGGCAGACCACGTAGATGGGGGGCTCGCGGTCGAGCATGGTGCGGGCCTGGACCGGGGAGGTCTGGGTCCGCAGCACCACGCCGGAGTCGGCGGAGCCGTCCGGGGCCTGGACGAAGAAGGTGTCCTGCATCGAACGGGCCGGGTGGTCCGGTCCCAGGTTGAGGGCGTCGAAGTTCAGCCACTCGGCCTCGACCTCGGGGCCCTCGGCGACCTGGTAGCCCATCGCGACGAAGGTGTCCTCGATGCGCTCGGCCAGCGTGGTCAGCGGGTGGCGGGCGCCGCGCGGGGTCCGGTCGTAGGGCAGCGTGACGTCCACCGCCTCCTCGACCAGGACGCGGGCGTCGCGCTCCGCCTCCAGCTCGGCCTGGCGCCGGGCGAGGGCCTGGTTGACGGCGCCGCGGGCCTGGCCGATCAGCTTGCCGGCGGCGGCCTTGGCGTGCGGGGGCAGAGCGCCGATCTCGCGGTTGGCGAGGGAGAGCGCGGAGCGGTCGCCGGTGTGGGCGACCTTGGCCTGCTTCAGCTCGTCGAGGCTGGTGGCGGCGGCGAAGGCCCGGACGGCCTCGTCCCGCGCCTGCTCCACCACCTCGGGCTTGAGGGCCTCGACCTCGACCGGGTCGTACGACTTGTTGGGTGCCGACATCTCTATCTTCCCGTGCTCCTGCTCGTCCGTGCTCAGGTAAGGGCTCGTGCCTTCGCGTGACGCCCGGCGTGGCCGGGGCACGGGCAGTCCCCGCCGCAGGTGCTCGGAAGGGGTGTCCGCGGCACGGCCGCGCAGGGCGTCCCACAACGCCAAAGGTCGAGTGTAGTCGCAGCGCATGGTGCGGCTGCCGTCAAGCCCGTCCGGCCTCCCGATCCGCACCGGGCCCAGGGGGTGGCGGCGCCGCCCCCGGAGCCCGCCGCGGCTGCCTCCAGGCTCCGTCAGAGCATGAAGTCGGGCACGCCGGCGGGCAGGATAAATCGGAACCGGGCGCCGCCGCCGGGCGCGCGGTCGACGCGGATCGAGCCGCCGTGGGCCTCCACGATGCCCTTGACGATGTAGAGGCCCAGGCCCGTGCCGCCGCGCTTGGAACCGCGCCAGAAGCGGGTGAACACGCGCGGCATCGAGTCCTCGGGGATGCCGGTGCCTTCATCGCTCACGGTGACCGCGGTGCCTTCCACAGTTCGGGGCGGAGTGCCGGAGCGCTCCCAGACGGGTGCCTCGACGACCTCCTTGGCCGGTGCCACCTCAATCGTGACAGTTCCCTCACCGTGGCGCACCGCATTTTCCAGCAGGTTGGCCAGCACCTGGTCCACCTTGTCCGGGTCGGCCCAGAGCACGGTGAGCGGCTCGCTGATCCGGATGTCGAAGCGGTCCTCGGGGATGCCGGTGGCGACCTTGCGGTCCACGTGCCGGCGCACCGAGACGGCCAGGTCGACCACCTGCTTGCGCAGTTCCAGCCGCCCGGCGTCGATCCGGGAGATGTCCAGCAGCTCGGCGATCAGCCGGGTGACCCGGTCGGCGTCGGCGTCGACGGTCTCCAGCATCAGCCGCTTCTGCCCGTCGGTGAACCGCTCCCACTTCGCCAGCAGGGTCGCGGTGAAGCCCTTGACGCTGGTGAGCGGTGAGCGCAGCTCGTGCGCGACGGTGGCGATCAGCTCGGCGTGGCTGCGCTCGGTCCGCCGGCGGGCCTCGGTGCCGCGCAGCGCGATCACCAGCCGCTCCAGCGGCGCCTGCGGGCGGGCCCGGACGTAGCGGGCGGACACCAGCACCTCGCGGCCGCCGGGGAGCAGCAGATTGCGCTCGGGCTGGCTGGTCCGGGTCGCCAGGCCGCCGTACGGGTCGGTCAGCTGCCACCAGCGGCGGCCGTCCAGGTCCTCCAGCGGGAGGGCGTGCTCCAGCGGGCTGCCGAGCGCGGCCTCCTGGAGGATGCCGGTCAGCCGGGCGGCGGTGCGGTTGAAGCAGACCACCCGGCCCAGGGCGTCGGCGACCACCAGGCCGTCCGGCAGGTCGTCCGGGTCGAGCTCTGGCCCGCTGCCGACCATGGGTGTCCTCCCCGATTACCCACCGTGTCTTTCCCCCCACCGAGGCAGACCCTAGCGTCTCGCGGCCCCCCGCAGTAGGGCCCGCGGCGTCGCGATGACGACTTCCGGGAGCGTCCGGGTACGGCCTACGCCCGCGCCCGGCAGCCGCCGGGCGAGCGCTGCGCCCGGGCGGAGGCGTAGAGGCAGACGGCGGCGGCCGTCGCGAGGTTGAGGCTCTCGGCGTGTCCGTGGATCGGTACGCGCACCACCTCGTCGGTGAGTGCGCGGGTCTCCTCCGGGAGCCCCCAGGCCTCGTTGCCGAACACCCAGGCGCCGGGCGCGCCCAGCGTGCCCTCGTCCAGCTCCTGGTCGAGGTCGCGCTCCCCCGCGCCGTCGGCGGCCAGCACCCGCACGCCGGCCTCGCGCAGCCGCCCGACCGCCTCCTCCACCGGCACGCCGACGGCGACCGGCAGGTGGAACAGGCTGCCGACGGAGGCGCGCACGGCCTTCGGGTTGTACAGGTCCACCGAGGCGTCGGTCAGCACCACGGCGTCCGCGCCGGCCGCGTCGGCGGTCCGCAGCACGGTGCCGGCGTTGCCGGGGTCGCGCACGTGGGCGAGCACCGCGACCAGCTTGGGGCCGGCCGCCAGCACCTCGGCGAACGGGGTGTCGATGAACCGGCAGAGCGCCACGATGCCCTGCGGGGTCACGGTGTCGCAGATGTCCGCGATGACCTCGTCGGTGGCGGTGAGCACCGGCAGCCCCTCGGCGCGGGCGGCGGCGACGATGCCGGCGTGCCGCTCGGCGGCCTCGGGGGTCGTGTAGACCTCGACCACGGCGTGGTCGGCCGTGCCCGGCAGCGTCCCGAACGCGACGGCCTCCCGGACGGCCTGCGGGCCCTCGACGAGGAACCGGCGCTCCTTGGTGCGCTGGTTCCGCTTGGCGAGCCGGCGGGCGGCGACGACGCGGGGCGAGCGCAGGGAGGTCAGCAGGGGGGTGTCGGTGCTCGACATGGTCTCGTCTCTGAGGCGGGGCGCCGGTGGCGTGCAGGGACTGTGGCGGGGAAACGCAAAACCGGACCCGCAGGGAGAGCCTGCGGGTCCGGTCGGTGCGACGAACCGATCCCGGGGGGATCAGGCCGATCCAGGAGGATCAGGCGGCGTCGGCGGCGGCCCTCGGGGCGTTGACGTCGGCCGGCAGCGCCTTCTGCGCGACCTCGACGAGCGAGGCGAACGCGCCCGGGTCGTTGACCGCGAGGTCGGCCAGCATCTTGCGGTCGATCTCGACGCTGGCGGCCTTCAGGCCCTGCACGAAGCGGTTGTAGGTGATGCCGTTGGCACGGGCCGCAGCGTTGATGCGCTGGATCCACAGCTGACGGAAGTCGCCCTTGCGCTTCTTGCGGTCGTTGAAGTTGTAGACCAGCGAGTGGGTGACCTGCTCCTTGGCCTTGCGGTACAGGCGCGAGCGCTGGCCCCGGTAGCCGCTGGCGCGCTCCAGGATGACCCGGCGCTTCTTGTGGGCGTTGACTGCCCGCTTGACGCGTGCCACTTGATTACTCCTTGGGTTGGACCACGGACTACTTCACGCGGTCCGTCATTCGAATGGGTCGGGAAGGATCAGCTGTCCCGCTCACGGCTCGCGCCGGGCGGGAGGGCGATCACTTGCCGAGAAGCTTCTTGATCTTCTTGGCGTCGGCGGGGGCCACCACGACGGTGCCGGCCAGCTTGCGGGTCAGCGTGGAGGGCTTGTGCTCCAGGAGGTGGCGGCGGCCGGCGCGCTCGCGCAGCACCTTGCCAGAGCCACTGATCTTGAAGCGCTTGCTGGCGCCACTGTGCGTCTTCTGCTTCGGCATTTCGCCGTATCTCCTCGTCGGTCCGTCCACGCCCGCGCGGTGTGCGCCGCGCGGGCGTGAAGGATGGATCTGCGATGACCGGGCGGACGCCCGTTCACCTTGGTGGCCGGTCTCCCGAACCGCCCTGGCCGGTGAAGGCTCAGGCGTCCTGGGAGGCCTCGGCCGGCTGCTCGACCTCGGCGGCGTCGTCCTCGGCGTCGGCGTCGTCGGCCTCCGCCTCGGCCGCGGCGTTCTCGGCCTCAAGCGCTGCGTCCTCGTCGGCCTCGGCGGCGTCGGAGCCGGGGGTGCGGCCCTGACGCTCGGCCTTGCGGGCGTCCGCGATCGCGCGGGCCTCGGCCATCGCCTCGGTCTTCTTCTTGTGCGGGCCGAGAACCATGATCATGTTTCGGCCGTCCTGCTTGGCCGAGGACTCGACGAAGCCCAGGTCCTGGACGTCGTTGGCCAGCCGCTGCAGCAGTCGGAAGCCCAGCTCGGGGCGCGACTGCTCACGACCGCGGAACATGATCGTGATCTTGACCTTGTCGCCCTGCTTGAGGAACCGAACGACGTGACCCTTCTTGGTGTCATAGTCGTGCGGGTCGATCTTCGGCCGGAGCTTCATCTCCTTGATGACCGTGTGCGCCTGGTTCTTGCGCGCCTCACGGGCCTTCATGGCCGACTCGTACTTGAACTTGCCGTAGTCCATGAGCTTGCACACCGGCGGCCGGGCGGTCGCCGCGACCTCGACGAGGTCGAGGTCGTACTCCTGCGCGAGCTCCAGCGCCTTGGCAAGCGGCACGATGCCGACCTGCTCGCCGCTGGGACCGACGAGTCGCACCTCGGGGACGCGAATCCGGTCGTTGATGCGGGGCTCGGTGCTGATGGGGCCTCCTAGGTTGCACCTTCTGCGATGCGGCCGTCGGACGGCGGTCGCACGTAGTGGACTCGACCACTGGGCGGGGCTTCATTCGTGCTGCGCTGCCTACCTTGCTGATGGGCACTGCATGCACCGCGACACGAAAAAAGCCCCGCTCGGTACAAGCGGGGCTCCACACAACCGGGGGCTGCACCCGGTGAGGGGTGCGGCGGGCGACTCGGCGCCTGGGCGCCCGTCGCGGACCGGGACCCGTCGACCGCGAGGCCGATCGGGTGGGAGACTTTCGCGGTTGCCCTCTCGGGCCTCCTGGGTGGAGCCTCCTCTTGCTGGCCGGGCGCTCCTCAGGAGCTCCTGGCCGGTCAGTCTCGAAGCATACAGCGTTTCGGCCGCGCCCGGTATTCCGCCCCTCGCTCCCCGCGGCCCGGCCCCCGGCCGGCCCCCTTGTACGCTCCTTGGGTACGGACACCGGCACGACGGAACGAGCCCCCCTTGAGCAGCGAGCCCACCCAGAACCCCGCCGCGGACGACGAGGCGATCGGTTTCGACGACCTCACCCGGGACATCGCCGAGGTCCCCGCCGTCGAGGTGATCACGACCGTCGCGGTGCACCTGATGAGCGCCGCCGCCGTGAAGTGCGGCCTGGCCGAGGGCGGCGAGGCCGACAAGGACCTCGACGAGGCGCGCAAGCTGATCACCGCGCTGGCCGGGCTGGTCACCGCCGGTGCCCCCGAGATCAGCAACTTCCACGCCGCCCCGCTGCGGGACGGCCTGAAGTCGCTCCAGCTGGCCTTCCGCGAGGCGTCCATCGTGCCGGACGCGCCGGGCACCGGGCCGGGCGAGAAGTTCACCGGGCCGGTCTACGCCTGAGCCCCACCGGGACACCGCGTGCCCTCTCGTCCACCGGGCGAGGGGGCACCCTCGCGTCCGGGCACCGCGCGCGGGCCGGGCCCCGCTAGCGGCGGTACAGCGGCTCGCCGGGCAGCGCGGAGTCGGCCGACAGCACGGCCAGGTTCAGGCCCCGGTCGAGCCGGACCCGCAGCACCGGGTCGGCCGCGACCGCCTGCCCGAGCCGCCGGGCGGCCGCCTGGACGGCCTCCTGGTCCAGCGCCCGGTCCAGCACCACCGCGAGCAGGCCGTCCCCCTCCTGGTAGGGCGCCAGCAGACCGCTCACCACCTGCGGCTCGGCCGCCAGCAGCGCACGGACGGCCTCGCGCACCTCGGGGTCGCGCACCGGCGGCAGGTACGGCCGGTTCTCCGCCAGCGCGCGCAACCGGGCCCCGGACAGCCGGTACGGCACCGGGCCGGCCGGGTCGATCAGCAGGGTGTCCGCGCGCTCGGAGTAGGCGACCATCGCGGCCTGCGGGGCGGCGACCGGTGCCGGGCGGGCGTCGGCGCGCCACCGGGTCAGCGCCTCCATCGAGGTGAAGGCCGGCAGCGCCCGCCGGCCGTCCGCGGCCTCGATCACCGGGACGGCCATGTCACTGGTCTTCTCGTGCTTGTGCCCGTGCTCGTCCAGCTCCACCTCGCCGAGGACGGCGACGATCGGGACCATCAGCCGGGTCGGCGTCAGCGCCGCGAGCACCTCCGGCTCGGCCCCGGGCTCCTGCGACCAGCGCGCGAGCGCCTCGGCGAGCGCCGGGTCGGCGGTGCCGTCGTCGGCGGCGAATCCTGGGTTCGGAATGTTCTTGCGGTCCACCCGGCCGACCCTATGCCACCTCACACCCGCCGCCGGGGCGAGGCGGAGCCGCGCCGTCGGGGTGGATCGTCGGCCGCAGGCCTACCCACCGGTAGCGGGGTGTGGCACTCTGCGCCCATGGCCACGCTCGAAGCTGCTGCCCGTACCGCCGCCGTGCCCTCGCCGGCCGCCGACCGAGCCCGGTACGACCGGGCCACCGCCCATCTCGACGGCCCGGTGGCCGTCGTCGACCTCGCGGCCTTCGACGCCAACGCGGCCGACCTGGTCCGCCGGGCGGCCGGCAAGCCGGTCCGGGTGGCCAGCAAGTCGGTGCGCTGCCGCGCCCTGCTGGAGCGGGTGCTGGCCATGGACGGCTTCGCCGGGGTGATGAGCTTCACCCTCGGCGAGTCGCTCTGGCTGGCCCGCACGGGCGTCCGCGACGTCCTGCTGGCCTACCCCTCGGCGGACCGCTCCGGCTTCGCCGAACTGACCTACGATCCGGAGCTGGCCGCCGCCGTCACCGTGCTGGTCGACGACCCGGCCCAGCTCGACCTGATCGACGCGGCCCGGACCGGCCCCGCCGAGGTCCGGGTCTGCCTGGAGCTGGACACCGCGCTGCAGCTGTTCGGCGGGCGGGTGCGGGTCGGCGCCCGGCGCTCGCCGATGCGCACGCCCGAGGACCTCGGAGCCTTCGCCGAACTGGTGCAGCGCCGCCGCGGGTTCCGGGTGGTCGGGCTGATGGCCTACGAGGGACACATCGCCGGGGTGGGCGACAGCGTGCCCGGGCGGCCGGTGCGCTCCCGGATGATCCGGCTGATGCAGGCGAAGGCCCGGGCCGAGCTGGCCGAGCGGCGCGCGGCGACGGTCCGGCGGCTGCGCCGGGTGACCGAGCTGGAGTTCGTCAACGGCGGCGGCACCGGCAGCGTCGAGTCGACCGTGGCGGAGCGGGCGGTCACCGAGGTGGCGGCGGGCTCCGGGCTGTACCTGCCGCGGCTGTTCGACAACTACCGCTCGTTCCGGGGCCGGCCGGCCGCGCTGTTCGGCCAGCCGGTGGTGCGCCGGCCCGGCCTCGGGGTGGTGACGGTGCTCGGCGGCGGCTACCCGGCCTCCGGCGCGGCCGGGCCGGACCGCTCGCCGGTGCCCCACCTGCCGCCGGGGCTGCGCTACGACCCGATGGAGGGGGCCGGCGAGGTGCAGACCCCGCTGCTCGGCGCGGCCGCCGACGACCTGCTGATCGGGGACCGGGTCTGGTTCCGGCACGCCAAGGCGGGCGAGCTGTGCGAGCGCTTCGCCGAGCTGCACCTGATCGAGGGCGACCGGGTGGTGCGCACCGTCCCGACCTACCGGGGCGAGCAGCGGACCTTCCTCTGACCACCGGGTACGCCACCACGGCCGAACGGGCCGCCGCGGTGCCCTCGTTGCCCTACCGTGGTTCTCGACAGGACCGGACGCGACGTCAGGGGGCGCCATGGAGGCCGAGATCGTGCAGGGGCTGGTGACCTCGGGTGCCACCACCCTGGTCGGGCTGATGGCCACCGAGGCCTGGACCCAGGCGCGTTCGCGCTTCGCGGCGCTGTTCGGGCGGGGCGAGACCGACGAGGCGGAGGCCGCGGCCCTGGAGCGCTCGCGGACGGTCATCGCCCGCGCCCGGGAGACCGGTGACACCGGGGCCGTCGACGACCTGACCGGCACCTGGCGGGGCCGGCTCCGCCAGGCACTCCTGGAGAACCCCGAGGTGGCCGACGAACTCCGCGCCATCCTGGCGGAGTTCGAGCTGCGGCTGCCCGCACGGGGCGGCGAGTCCCTGGAGAACACCTTCAACGGCGGAACGACATACGGCATGGTGATCCAGGCCAAGAACGTGCACGGGGGCGCGCACTTCCACCAGTACGGGCAGGACCCGGGCCGGCCTTCCGGCGGCCGCTGACCTTTTCCCGGCCTTTCCCCCACCTTAAGAAGGCCCGAGGGGCGCCCGGACTCCGGCGCCTCTCGGGCCTCTGTGCTGCGCGTACGGCTACAGTCCGTCAAAAAGTACGCCACAACGGGCTATTGCCAGTTGGTCTAGTCCAATCATACGCTCAGCCCGGGCCCCGCGCGCCGGGCCGGCGGGCCCCGGGCAGACGTGCCCACTCCCCCACACTCTCGGCCCGGAACACGGTCAAGGAGTCCCCACCCCATGTCCATCAAGAGAAGTGCTCTGTCCCTCGGCGTCATAGGCGCCGCGGTCCTCGCCGTTTCGACGACCGCCGCCGGCACCGCCAGCGCCCACGGCGCCATGACCAACCCGGTCAGCCGCATCGCGGCCTGCTACGCCGAAGGGCCGGAGACTCCCAAGTCCCAGGTCTGCAAGGACCTCGTGGCGATGAGCGGCACCCAGCCGCTGTACGACTGGAACGAGGTCAACATCGCCAACGCGAACGGCAACCACCAGGCGCTGATCCCGGACGGCAAGCTCTGCTCGGCCAACCGCGACAAGTACAAGGCGCTCGACATGCCCCGCACCGACTGGCCGGCCACCCCGGTCAGCGCCGGTTCGTTCGCCTTCAAGTTCCGCGTCACCGCGGCGCACGTCGGCACCCAGACCGTCTACATCACCAAGGCCGGCTACGACCCGACCAAGCCGCTGAAGTGGTCCGACCTGGAGTCGGCCCCGGTCGCCCAGGTGCAGGTCACCCGCACCGCCACCGACGGCTACTACACCTACACCGGGACGCTGCCGCAGCGCACCGGCCGCCAGCTGCTGTACATGGTCTGGCAGCGCAGCGACAGCCCGGAGGCCTTCTACAGCTGCTCCGACGTCGACTTCGGCAAGACGGCGGCCGCCGTCGACCAGCCCGTGTCGGCGCTCGCCGCGCAGGCCCCGGCCGCGCCGAGCGAGGCTCAGATCGCCGCCGGCCAGTCCAAGTCCACCGTTTCCCACAACGGGCACGGCGGCAACGCGAACGAGCCGGCGGGCGCGGTGGTGCCGACCGCCAGCGCGGCCGTCGGCGGCTCGCCCACCGGTCCGCTGCTGCTGGCCGGCGCCGCCGCGATCAGCGTCGGCTGGGCCGGCATGGTGCTCCGGCGCCGTCGCTTCGAGGCTGTTCGACGCGACTCCTGACCGCCGGAGGCCTGGGCCGGACCGCACACCGCCCCCCGTGCGGTCCGGCCCAGGCGATCCCCAGCTCGGCGTGTGAACACGGCGGCGGCCCACCCGGACGTGTCCGGGCGGGCCGCCGTACGTGAGCGGAGCGGTGCGATCAGGTGGTGGCGGTACCGGTGCCCCCGCCGGGGCCGGCGCCGCCGCCCGGGAAGGCGGGCAGCTTGCCGGTGTAGGCGGCGATGCCCTTGACGATGGTGTCCATCACGGCGACGTCGGGCGCCTTGTCGGCGATGTCGAAGCCGAGGTGGACGGAGATCAGCGACTTGCCGTCGGCGGACGGGAACACCACGGTCTGCACGTAGCCGTCGTTGCCCTTCGCCGCGTCGACCTTCCAGCGGACCAGGTAGCCGTCCCGGCCGTCGACCTTGACCGCCTCGGACTTCAGCTCCTGGTGCGAGTTGAGGTCGTTGTACGAGTCCTTGGCGGCCTTCTCGATGTCGGCCTTGGCCGCCGCCTGGACGTCGGTGCCACCGGTGACCACACCCGTGTTGGCGCCGCCCAGCGAGCAGCTGCCGCCCCCGTCGCAGGTGTAGGCGCCGACGCTCAGCGCGGCGAAGCCGTCCGGGGTGGTACCGCCCTGCCAGCCGGAGGGGACGGGCAGGGTGATCCGGTTCACCAGGTCGGCGGCGGTGTCACTGCCCTGGGAGGTGCCGCCGTTCCCGCCGCTGCCCTGGCCACCATTGCCCTGGCCGCCGTTGCCCTGACCGCCGTTGCCCTGACCGTTGCCGCCCTTGCCCCGGCCCTGGCCGTTGCCCTTGCCGCCGTTGCCGTTGCCGTTGCCCTGACCGTCGCCGCCGTTGCCGCCGTTGCCGCCCTGGCCACCGTCGTTACCGGGGCCGCCCAGGTCGGGCAGACCGCCCCACGGGCCTTCCTCGCCGATCGGCGGGGCCTGCCGCGGGGTGCGGTGCGTGGCACGCGGCTCGCCGTGGCCGTCCATCGCCAGGTAGGTGATCCCGGAGCCGGCGCCGAGGCCCAGCAGGGCCGCGACGGTGGCCGCGATCACCAGCTTGGACGGCCTGCGCCTGGTCCTGGGCGCCGGGGGTGCGATGGCGCCGTAGGCGGCGCCGAAGGGGGGCGGCTCCGGATAGCGGACCGTCGGCCCGCTCCCCAGCACCTCCCCCTCCAGCACCCGGGTCTCGGCGGTCTCGTCCGACCCCGGGGCCGCGGGAGCCACCGGCTCCGGCGGGGCGTCCGAGGGTGCGGGCCGAGTGTCGGCCGTCCAGCCCTTACCGTCCCACCAGCGCTGCGGTCGCGGATCGCTGGTGGTGTCCTTCGGGTCCGGGTACCACCCGGCGGGAATCTGCTCGCTCACGTCAGAGAATCTAAAGGCAGCCGGATAAACGCGATATCAGCGCGACCGCCGATTCCCGGCATTCTCCATGAGATTACGGTGAGAAGGCCGAACGAAGGCCCCGATCGGCCCCGGATCAGCCCCCGGTCGGCCCCGGACCGACTCTAGACCGGGGTCACATAGGCACCGGCGATGCCTCCGTCGACCAGGAACTCGCTCGCCGTGATGAAGGACGAATCGTCGCTGGCGAGGAAGGCGACCGCGGCCGCGATCTCCTCGGGCCGGGCGAAGCGGCCGAGCGGAATGTGCACCAGCCGGCGGGCCGCCCGCTCCGGGTCCGCGGCGAACAGCTCGCGCAGCAGCGGGGTGTCCACCGGCCCCGGCGAGAGCGCGTTGACCCGGATGCCCTCGCGGGCGAACTGCACGCCCAGCTCGCGGGACATCGCCAGCACCCCGCCCTTGGAAGCGGTGTAGGAGATCTGCGAGGTGGCCGCGCCCATCCGGGCCACGAAGCTGGCGGTGTTGATGATCGAACCGCGCCCGTGCCTCCGCATGTACGGCAGCGCCGCCTTGCAGCAGAGGTAGACCGAGGTCAGGTTGACCTCCTGGACCCTGTGCCAGGCGGCCGGCTCCGTGGTCAGGATGGAGCCGTCCTCGGGCGGCGAGATGCCCGCGTTGTTGAAGGCGACGTCCACGCTGCCGTACGTCTCGTAGGCCTGGTCGAAGAGCGCCTCGACCATGTACGGGTCGGTCACGTCGGTGTGCACGAAGAGGCCGCCGACTTCCTGGGCGGCCGCCTTGCCGGTCGCCTCGTCGACGTCGGCGCACACGACCTTCGCCCCCTCGGAGGCGAGCCGGCGGGCGGCGGCCAGGCCGATGCCGCTGCCCGCGCCGGTGATCACGGCGGTACGGCCGACCAGGCGCCGGCAGACCGGGCCGTCCTTCCCGGCGGCGGCAGGCTTCTCGCTCATGGCTGGCTCCTACTCCTCGCTCCGGATGAACACGTTCTTGGTCTCGGTGAAGGGGACCAGCGCGTCCGGCCCGAGCTCCCGGCCGATGCCGGACTCGCCGAACCCGCCGAAGGGCGTCCAGTACCGCACCGAGGAGTGCGAGTTGACCGAGAGACTGCCCGCCGCGACGCCCCGGGCCAGGCGCAGCGCGCGGCCGACGTCCCGCGTCCAGATGGACCCGGAGAGTCCGTAGCGAGTCCCGTTGGCCAGCCGCAGGGCGTCCGCCTCGCCGTCGAAGGGGAGCACCACCGCGACCGGGCCGAAGATCTCCTCCGTCGCCGCGGGCACGGTCGGGTCGGTGGGCGCGAGCACGGTCGGCGGGTACCAGAAGCCGGGGCCGTCGGGGACCGCGCCGCGGGCCAGCACCGGCAGCTCGGGGGTGACGTAGGAGGCGACCCGGCGGACCTGGGCGGCGGAGATCAGCGGGCCGAGCTCGGTGGCCGGGTCGGCCGGGTCCCCGGTGCGGACGGCCTCGACGGCGGGCAGCAGCAGGGCGAGGAAGTCGTCGAGGGCCTCGCGCTGGACCAGGATGCGGCTGCGCGCGCAGCAGTCCTGACCGCTGTTGTCGAGGAAGGACATCGGGTCGGCGGCGCGGGCGAGGTCGGCGTCCGCGAAGACGATGTTGGGGCTCTTGCCGCCGAGTTCGAGGGTGACCCGCTTGGCCTGGGCGGCGCACCGGGCGGCGACCTCCTTGCCGACCAGGGTCGAGCCGGTGAAGACGATCTTGCGGACGGCGGGGTGGTCGACCAGTGCCCGGCCGGTGGTGGCGCCGGCCCCGGGGACGACCTGGAACAGGCCCTCCGGGAGCCCGGCGGCGAGGGCGAGTTCGGCCAGCCGCAGCGCGGTGAGCGGGGTGGCCTCGGCGGGTTTGAGGAGGACGGCGTTGCCCGCAGCCAGGGCCGGGGCGAAGCCCCAGGCGGCGATCGGCATCGGGAAGTTCCACGGGGCGATCACCCCGACCACGCCGATCGGCTCGTGGAAGGTGACGTCCAGGCCGCCGGCCACCGGGATCTGGCGGCCGGTCAGCCGCTCCACCCCGCCGGCGGCGTACTCCAGCAGGTCGCGGACGTTGCCGGCCTCCCGGCGGGCGTTGCCCACGGTGTGCCCGGCCTCGCTCACCTCCAGGGCGGCCAGCTCGGGGATGTGCACCTCGACCTGGTCGGCGAAGCGGCGCAGCAGCCGGGCACGTTCGCCGGGGGCGAGCGCGGCCCAGCCCTGCTGGGCCTTGAGGGCGAGCTGGACGGCGGCGTCCAGCCGCGCCGGGCTGGTGTCCGGGACGGTGCCGAGCACCTCCCCGGTGGCCGGGTTGAGGACGGTGCTGACGGCGGGACTCCCCACGCGGCTCACATCCGCTCGAAGGAGCGGTAGCGCTCCCAGTCGGTGACGGCGCTGTCGTACGCGGACTGCTCGACCCGGGCCATGTGCAGGTAGTGCTCCACGACGTCGCTGCCGAAGGCGGCGCGGGCGAGCTCGCTCCGCGACCAGCGGTCGGCGGCCTCGCGCAGCGAGCCGGGCACCCGGGTGTACTCGTCGGCGGCGTAGGCGTTGCCCAGGCAGGGCGTGGGCAGTTCGAGCTTCTGCTGGAGACCGTGCAGACCGGCGGCGATCATGCCCGCCACGGCGAGGTACGGGTTGACGTCGCCGCCGGGGACGCGGTTCTCCATCCGCAGGCTCGGACCGCGGCCGACCACCCGGTAGGCGCACGTCCGGTTGTCGCGGCCCCAGGCGACGGCGGTCGGGGCGAAGGAGCCGGGCCGGTAGCGCTTGTAGGAGTTGATGTTGGGCGCGTAGAGCACGCTGAACTCGCGCAGGGCGACGAGCTGGCCGGCCAGGAAGTGCCGCATGGTGTCGGTCATCCGGCCGTCGCGGTCGGCGAAGGCCGGGGCGCCGCCCGGGACGCGGAGGTCCCGCAGCGAGAGGTGGATGTGGCAGCTGTTGCCCTCGCGCTCGTCGTACTTGGCCATGAAGGTGAGTGCGCAGCCCTGCTGGGCGGCGATCTCCTTGGCACCGGTCTTGTAGACGCTGTGCTGGTCGCAGGTGGTGAGGGCGTCGGCGTAGCGGAAGGCGATCTCGTGCTGGCCGAGGTTGCACTCGCCCTTGGCCGACTCGACGACGAGGCCGGCGCCGGCCATCTCGTTGCGGATCCGGGCGAGCAGCGGCTCGACCCGGGCGGTGCCGAGCAGCGAGTAGTCGACGTTGTACTGGTTGGCCGGGGTGAGGCCGCGGTAGCCGCCGAGCCAGGCCTGTTCGTAGGTGTCGCGGAAGACCAGGAACTCCAGCTCGGTGCCGATGTCGGCGGCCAGGCCGTACTCGGCGAGGCGCTCGATCTGGCGCCGCAGCACCTGCCGGGGCGCGGTGTCGACGGGGTGGCCGCCGTGCCGGGCGAGGTCGGCGGTGACCTGGGCGGTGCCGGGCTGCCAGGGGGTGAGCCGGAGCGTGCCGAGGTCGGGGCGCATGGCGAAGTCGCCGTAGCCCGTCTCCCAGGAGGACTGGGCGTAGCCGTCGACGGTGTTGAGGTCGATGTCGACGGCGAGCAGGTAGTCGCACGCCTCGGCGCCGTGCTCGGCGACCTCGTCGAGGAAGAACCGGGCGGCGAAGCGCTTGCCCTGGAGCCGGCCCTGCATGTCGGTGAAGGCGAGCGCGACGGTGTGGATCTCGCCGGCGTCGACCAGCGTGCGCAGCTCGCCGAGGGTGAGCGGCGCGCGCGGCCGCGCGTCCGCGGCGGTGTTGTCGGGCATGACGGGACCCTCCCCTTCGCTCACTCAGCGAGATCACACGGTCACAGCGAACCGTACGGCCTGCCACGGACAGCGCGGAAGAGGGCGGACGGGTGTGGCGCGCCGATACGCGTGGTTGACGGGGTAGCAGACGGGGCTGGAGGAGAATGCCCGCCATGGATCGCAGGCCTTTCATCGGCGTCAGCACCTACCAGGTGGACGTGAGTTGGAGCGACTGGCGGAACCGCCCGGTGGCACTGGTGCCCGAGCGGTACACCGCGTACGTGCGGGATTCGGGCGGGATCGCGCTCCTGCTGCCACCGGACTCCCCGGAGCGCGCGCCGGAGGTGCTCGCCCGGCTGGACGCCCTGGTCATCACGGGCGGACCGGACATCGACCCGGCGTACTACGGGCAGCCGCCGCACCCGCTGACCGAGGCGGACTCGCCGGAGCGGGACCAGTGGGAGTCGGCGCTGCTGCGGGCGGCCCTGGCGGCGGGCATGCCGCTGCTGGGCATCTGCCGGGGCATGCAGGTGCTGAACGTGGTCTGCGGCGGCTCGCTCGTCCAGCACCTCCCGGACGTGGTGCACCCCGACGTGCACGCCGGGACGCCCGGCAGGTACGGGACGCACACGGTGCGGCCGGTGCCCGGGACGCTCCTCGGCGGACTGCTGCCGGAGAGCGAACTGACCGTGCCGACCTTCCACCACCAGGCGGTGGACCGGCTCGGCGCGGGGCTGCGGGTGAGCGCGCACGCGCCGGACGGCACCGTGGAGGCGGTGGAGGGGCCCGGGTTCACCCTCGGGGTGCAGTGGCACCCCGAGCAGGGGGACGACCTGCGGGTGATGCAGGCCCTGGTCCGGGCGGCGACGGCGGCCCGGACGGTCCCGCTGGAGCCGGCCGGCGCACTGGGTTAGACCCACCCGGCCCGCGGGCGGTCACGACCACCGGTCCGGCGGGCCCGCGGTCACGGCGTCGGCCGCCACGGCGGCCCGGGCGGGGCCGAGCCGTCCGACCTGCCCAATTCCCGTCTTCCCTGCTCAGCGGTGGCGCGGCGGCACCGGGCGGGGGTCGCGCCGCGGCAATGACAACGGTCTCCAGTGCAGTCTTTGGATCTTCCCTCGATCTGCGGTTCACTTCGACTGCGGGGCGTTCGCCTCCCTGCCTCCACCCCCGCACGTCCAGGAGAGGACTTCGATGGCCGGGCACGACCACTCCCACGATGATCATGCGCATGACCACCGGCACGGCGACGGGCCCGCGCGGAGCGGGCACGGCGGGCACGGTCACGGCGGGCACGGTCACGGCGGGCACTCGCACGGCGTGGCCGCCGACGCCGACCGCCGCTGGCTGGTGAGCGCCCTCGCGCTGATCGTGGTGTTCATGGCCGGCGAGGTGGTGGTCGGCTTCGCCGCCGAGTCGCTGGCGCTGATCTCCGACGCGGCGCACATGCTCACCGACGCCGCCTCGATCGTGCTGGCCCTGGTGGCGATGCGGCTGTCCGCCCGCCCGGCCCGCGGCGGCTACACCTACGGGCTCAAGCGCGCCGAGATCCTCTCCGCCCAGGCCAACGGCGTCACCCTGCTGGTCCTCTCGGCGTGGCTGGGCTACGAGGCCGTCACCCGGCTGATCGACCCGCCGGACGTGACCGGCTCGCTGGTGCTGGTCACCGCGCTGATCGGGATCGTGGTCAACCTGGCCGCCGCCTGGTGCATGTCCAAGGCCAACCGCAGCTCGCTCAACGTCGAGGGCGCCTTCCAGCACGTGGTCACCGACCTCTACGCGTTCATCGCCACCGCCGTCGCCGGCGCGGTGATGCTGACCACCGGGTTCGCCCGGGCGGACGCGATCGCCTCGCTGATCGTGGTGGCGCTGATGCTGAAGGCCGGCATCGGCCTGGTCCGCGCCTCCGGGCGGATCTTCCTGGAGGCCGCCCCGGCCGGCGTCGACCCGGACGCGGTGGCGGACCGGCTGGTCGCCCAGCCGCTGGTGGAGGAGATCCACGACCTGCACATCTGGGAGATCACCTCCGGCCAGCCGGCCCTGTCGGCGCACATCCTGGTCACCCCGGGCGGCGACTGCCACGCCGTCCGCCGGGAGCTGCAGCGCCGGCTGGCGGGCGAGTACGGGATCACCCACAGCACCCTCCAGGTCGACCACGTCGGCGAGGACGAGGCGGGCGCGCTGCTGCAGATCACCACCCCGGCCGGCGACCTCCCCGAGCACTGCGCCGACTCGCACGGCCCGGTCCACCGCGCCGGACCGCACGAGCACTGAGCCCGGGGCGCCGCAGCCGGGACAGCGGCCCCCGGGAGCGCCGGAACCGGCGGGCTGTCGGCCGGGTACGGCATGATCTGAGACGTGACCGCACCGCGACTGATGCTGCTCGACTCCGCCAGCCTGTACTTCCGGGCCTACTACGGCGTGCCGGACTCCCTGCGCTCCCCGCAGGGCGAACCGGTCAACGCCGTCCGGGGCCTGCTGGACTTCATCGCCCGACTGGTCCAGGACCACCGGCCCGACCAGCTGGTCGCCTGCATGGACGCCGACTGGCGCCCCCAGTGGCGGGTCGACCTCGTGCCCTCCTACAAGACGCACCGGGTCGCCGAGGCGGCCGTGGACGGCGAGGAGGAGGTGCCGGACACCCTCGCCCCGCAGGTACCGGTGATCGAGCAGGTGCTGGACGCGCTCGGCATCGCCCGGGTCGGCTCCCCCGGCTACGAGGCGGACGACGTGATCGGCACCCTCACCGCCCGGGCCGAGGGCCCGGTGCAGATCGTCACCGGCGACCGGGACCTCTTCCAGCTGGTCGACGACGCCCGCGGGATCACCGTGCTCTACCCGGTCAAGGGGATGGGGAACCTCCAGGTCACCGATGACGCGCTGCTGCTGGAGAAGTACGGCGTGCGCGGCGCGCGGTACGCCGACATGGCCGCCCTGCGCGGCGACCCCAGCGACGGCCTGCCCGGCGTCAAGGGGATCGGCGAGAAGACGGCCGCTCAGCTGATCAACGAGTACGGCGACCTCCCGGCGATCCGGGCCGCCGCCCTCGACATCCGCTCGAAGCTCACCCCGGCCCGCCGGCGCAACATCGTCGAGGGCGCGGCCTACCTGGACGTCGCCCCGACCGTGGTCCGGGTCGCCGCCGACGCACCGCTGCCGCCCTTCGACCCGGCCCTCCCGCGCGAGCCGCTGGACCCGATGACCCTGGAGGAGCTCTCCGCCCGCTGGGGCCTCGGCACCTCCCTGGAGCGCGTCCTGGCCGTCCTCGCGGCGCGCTGACACCCCGGCAAGCACGAAGCTGACACCCCGGCAAGCACGAAGCGGGCCCGTCGTCGATGACGACGGGCCCGCTTCGGCGTACGACCCTCAGCCCACCGAGGAGTAGGCGATGATGCCGCGGCGGAGGCCGTCGACGGCCTTGCGGGCCGTCCGGCGGAGCTCGGCGTCCTCGCCGGCGGCGTCCTGGATCTGGCCGAGCACGTCGATCAGCTGCTTGGTCCAGCGGACGAAGTCACCGGCCGGCATGTCGGCGTCGCGCAGCACCGAGTCCAGGTTGTGGCCGAGGGCCCAGCGGTACGCGGCCCAGGCGAAGCCGACGTCCGGCTCGCGCTGCCCGACGCCCTCGGCGGTGTTGATCCGGTGCTGCTCCTCCAGGGCGTCCAGGTGGCCCCAGATCCGGATCATCTGGCCGAGCGCCTCCTTGGTGCCGCCCTCGGGCACCCGGGGGGCGGCGGCGTCGTCGGACTGCCGGGACTCGTAGACCAGCGCCGAGGCGCAGGCCGCCAGCTCGGCGGCGGCCAGACCGCTCCAGACGCCCTCGCGGATGCACTCGGAGGCGAGCAGGTCCAGCTCGCCGTAGAGCCGGCCGAGCCGCTTGCCGTCGTCGGTGACGGTGTCGCCCCGGAGGTAGCCGAGGTCGGTGAGCAGGCCGCAGACCCGGTCGAAGGTGCGGGCGATGGTGTGGGTGCGGGAGCGCATCCGGCGCTCCAGCTGCTCGGTGTCGCGGTGCAGCCGGTGGTAGCGCTCGGCCCAGCGCGCGTGGTCCTCGCGCTCGTCGCAGCCGTGGCACGGGTGCTGGCGCAGGGCGGCGCGCAGCCGGCTGATCTCCGCGTCGTCGGCGGCGGCCGCGCGGCCCTTGCGGAACCGCTCGGGCTCCAGGTGGCCGGCCTTGGTGCGCAGCGCGGAGGCGAGGTCGCGCCGGGACTGCGGGCTGCGCGGGTTGAAGGACTTGGGGATGCGCACCCGCTCCAGGGCGGCGACCGGGTGCGGGAAGTCGATCATGGCGAGCCGCTTGACCTGCCGCTCGGCGGTGAGCACCACCGGGCGCGGGCCGTCCTGGAAGTCGGGGTGGCGCGTGCCGACCCGGCCGTTGCGGCTGACCGGCGGCAGGCCCGGGTCGAGGACGAGCGCGAGACCGGCGAACTTGCCGGTGGGGACGTGGATGACGTCGCCCGGCTTGAGCTGCTCGATGGACTCGACGGCGGCCGCGCGGCGCTGGCTGCTGCCCTCGCGGGCCAGCTCGTTCTCGCGGTCCTTGAGCTGGTGGCGCAGGCCCATGTACTCGTCGAAGTCGCCCAGGTGGCAGGTCATGGACGCGCGGTAGCCGTCCAGGCCCTCCTCGTTGCGCTGGACCTGGCGGGCGATGCCGACCACCGAGCGGTCCGCCTGGAACTGCGCGAAGGACGTCTCCAGCAGCTCGCGGGAGCGGTGCCGGCCGAACTGCGAGACCAGGTTGACGGCCATGTTGTACGAGGGCCGGAAGGACGACTTCAGCGGGTAGGTGCGGGTGCCGGCCAGGCCGGCCAGCGCCTCCGGATCGAGCCCGCGCTGCCAGAGCACCACGGCGTGGCCCTCGATGTCGATCCCGCGGCGGCCGGCCCGGCCGGTGAGCTGGGTGTACTCGCCGGGGGTGATGTCGGCGTGCGTCTCGCCGTTCCACTTGACCAGCTTCTCCATGACCACCGAGCGGGCGGGCATGTTGATGCCGAGGGCCAGCGTCTCGGTCGCGAAGACGGCCTTGACCAGACCCTTCACGAAGAGCTCCTCGACCACCTCCTTGAACCGCGGCAGCATCCCCGCGTGGTGGGCGGCGATGCCGCGCTCCAGCCCGTCGAGCCACTCGAAGTAGCCGAGGACGTGCAGGTCCTCGTCGGGGATGTCGGCGCAGCGCTCCTCGACGATGGCCCGCACCCGGCCCCGGTCCTCCTCCTTGTTGAGGCGCAGCCCGGAGCTGAGGCACTGCTGGACGGCGGCCTCGCAGCCGGCCCGGCTGAAGATGAAGGTGATCGCGGGGAGCAGGCCCTCGGCGTCGAGCCGGTCGATGACGTCGACCCGGCCGGGCGTCCAGACCTTGCCCGGGCGGCCGTTGGGCATCGAGCGGCCCCGGCCGCGGCCGAACCGGTCGCGCGGGTTGCGGTCCAGCTCGGAGCGGGCGAGCCGGACCAGCTCGGGGTTGACGGCCTTGGCCGGGTTGCGCGGGGCGTCCTTGGGGCGGCCGTCGCGGTCCGGGTTGGCGAACAGGTCGTACATCCGGTTGCCGGCCATGACGTGCTGCCACAGCGGCACCGGGCGGTGTTCGGAGACGATCACCTTGGTGCCGCCGCGCACGGTGTCCAGCCAGTCGCCGAACTCCTCGGCGTTGGAGACGGTCGCGGAGAGCGAGGCCAGCACCACCGACTCGGGGAGGTGGATGATGACCTCCTCCCAGACGGCGCCGCGGAAGCGGTCGGCGAGGTAGTGCACCTCGTCCATCACCACGTAGCCGAGGCCGTTGAGCGAGGAGGAGCCCGCGTAGAGCATGTTGCGCAGCACTTCGGTGGTCATGACCACCACGGGGGCGTCCCCGTTGACGCTGTTGTCACCGGTCAGCAGGCCGACCTTGGCCGCGCCGTAGCGCTTGACCAGGTCCCCGTACTTCTGGTTCGAGAGCGCCTTGATGGGCGTGGTGTAGAAGCACTTGCGCCCGGACTGGAGGGCGAGGTGCACGGCGAACTCGCCGACGATCGTCTTGCCGGAGCCGGTGGGCGCGGCGACCAGCACGCCGTCGCCGCCCTCCAGCGCCCGGCAGGCCTCCAGCTGGAAGTCGTCCAGCGGGAAGTCGTAGAGCTGCTGGAAGCCGTACAGGGCGCTGGCCTGCTCCTTGGCCCGGCGGCGGAAGGCCGCGTACGCCTCGGCGGGGCTGAGCTCCCGGTCTTCGGGCTGCTCGGGCTCAGGGGTGTTCATCGCCGTCCGGGTGTGATTGGTGTGATCTCGCATCTCAGCGAGAGGTTACCCGGGAGGACTGACATCGATAGCACCGATTTTTCGCGCTACCGGATCGGTTCTCTCTCACATCCATAGTTGCAAATGTCTTCAAGCAGCGACGAAGCGGCCATCTTCGAACGTCTCCGGTCATTCCCGGTGCCACGCCGTCCCCTCTCCCTACATTCGGTCCCACAGCCACCACGCAGGGGAGTCCCCCGCTCACAGGAGGAGAAGACGATGGCGAACCTGGAGACCTCGCTCAAGGAGGCCATGGCGATCGAGGGCGCGATCGGCGTGGCCCTGGTCGACTACGGCAGCGGCATGGCGCTCGGCACCCTCGGCGAGGGCGGCGAGCTGGACCTCAACGTCGCCGCCGCCGGCAACACCGACGTGGTCCGGGCCAAGATGCGGGCCATGGAGCTGCTCAACCTCCATGACAACGAGATCGAGGACATCCTGGTCAGCCTCACCAGCCAGTACCACCTGCTCCGGCCGCTCACCATGCCGAACGGCCGGGGGCTCTTCCTGTTCCTGGCGCTCAACCGCAGCCGCGCCAACCTGGCGATGGCCCGCCACCACCTCAAGCGGATCGAGGTCGGACTGGAGATCTGACCGGGCCGGGCACCAGGAAAGGAGCGCTGTGGCGGTCGCGCTGTACCAGGCCAAGGCCGAGTTCTTCCGGATGCTCGGCCACCCCGTCCGGATCCGGGTGCTGGAATTGCTGCAGGCCGGACCGACGCCCGTCCGCGACCTGCTGGCCGAGCTGGCGATCGAACCGTCCAGCCTCTCCCAGCAACTCGCCGTGCTGCGCCGGTCCGGCATCGTTACCGCCACCCGGGAGGGCAGCACGGTGGTGTACGCGCTGTCCGGGACCGAGGTCGCCGACCTGCTGCTCACCGCCCGGCGGATCCTCACCGGGCTGATCGCCGAGCAGAGCGTCCTGCTCGCCGAACTCCGCGCCGACGCCGACTGACGCCCGGCCCGACGGCCCCAGGAAGCCGCATCACCTCACATCGGCAGGTGATGTGTGACATTTCACATGACGCCCTACTGGTCCGGGGAGGCACCTCCCGGCGACCATCGGGCCGTGACCCTCACCGATCCCTTCCTCGACCTCAGCGCCCGCACCGGCCGCTTCGGCCACGGCGCCCCGCGCGCGCTCACCCTCAGCGAGGACGGCACCCGACTGCTGCTGCTCCGCTCGGCCGGCCCGCAGGACCGGGTCGACCGGCTCCACCTCCTCGACCTCGCCACCGGCAAGGAACGCCTGGTCGCCGACCCCGCCGTGCTCGCCCCGGGCCGCGGCGGCGACCGCGACGACCTGCCCGCCGTCGAGCGGCGGCTGCGCGAACGGACCAGGCTGACCGCCGCCGGCATCGGCACCTTCGCCGCCACCGCCGACCTCGCGGTCGCCGTGTTCACCCTGGACGGGCGGCTGTTCCGCGCCGACACCACCGCCGGCACCTGCGCCGAACTCCCGGTGGCCGGACCGGCCTTCGACCCGCGCCCCGACCCGGCCGGCCACCGCGTCGCCTACGTCGCCGACGACGCCCTCCACGTCACCCCGGCGCCCGCCCCGCTGAGCCCCGCCGACGGCGCCCGCTGGGGCGTCGCCGAGTTCGCCGCCGCCGAGGAGCTGGGCCGCGCCCGGGGCCACTGGTGGCGCCCGGACGGCGGCGCGCTGCTGGCCACCCGGGTGGACGAAGCCGCCCTGCCCCGGCGCTACTTCGCCGACCCGGCCCACCCGGACGAGCGGCCCGAGGACTTCGCCTACCCGCAGGCCGGCGGGCCCAACGCGGACGTCCAGCTCTGGGTCCTCGACCTGGACGGCGCCCGGACCCGGCTGCGCTGGGACGCCGAGGCGTTCCCCTACCTCTGCGCGGCCGAGTGGGCCGGCACCGGGGAGGTCCTGCTCACCGTCGCCGACCGCCTCCAGCAGAACGTGCTGCTGCTCACCGCCGACCCGGCCACCGGCACCACCCGCGAACTCTCCCGCACCACCGACGAGTTCTGGGTGGACGACCTGCCCGGCACCCCCGCCCGGCTGGACGGCGGCCGGCTGCTCACCGCCCACGACACCCCCGCCGCACGCGGCCTGGCCGTGGACGGCAAGCCGCTGGACACCACCGGCCTGCAGATCCGCCGGGTGGTCGGGCGGCTGCGCGGCAGGCTGCTCTGCGAGACCGGCCAGGGCGACCCCGCCGACCAGTACGTCCACCTGGTCGACCCGGACGGCGGCGCCCCCGAGCCGGTCAGCTCCGGCCCCGGCGTGCACTCCGCGCTGGCCGCCGCCGACACCCTGCTGCTCGTCTCGGCCGGCCCCGACGGCGTCCGCCGCCGGCTGACCGGCCCCTGGGGCGAGGCGGCGCCCACCGACCTGTCCGCCGCCCTGCCGTACCGGGTCGAACCGCGGCTCGCCCGGGTCACCGAACACGGCCTGCCCACCGCCGTGGTGTACCCGCGCGGCCACCTGCCCGGCCGGCGGCTGCCCGTCCTGCTCGACGTCTACGGCGGCCCGGGCTACCAGGCGGTGGCCAACGAACCGCGCCGCTGGCAGCTCCGCCAGTGGTGGGCCGACCAGGGCTTCGCGGTGGTCACCACCGACAACCGGGGCACCCCGTTCGTCTCCCCCGCCTTCACCCGGGCGATCTTCCGCCGCTTCTCCGCGGCCGCGCTGGAGGACCAGGTCGCCGCGCTGCACGCGCTCGCCGCGGACCACCCCGACCTCGACCTGGGCCGGGTGGGCGTGCGCGGCTGGTCCTACGGCGGGTACTTCGCCGCACTCGCCGTGCTGCGCCGCCCGGACGTCTTCCACGCCGCCTGCGCGGGCGCGCCGCCCACCGACTTCCGCCGGTACGACACCGCGTACACCGAGCGCTACCTCGACCTGCCGCAGCACAACCCCGAGGGCTACGCGGCGGACTGCCTGATCGACGACGCGCCGTCGCTCACCCGGCCGCTGCTGCTGATCCACGGCCTGGCCGACGACAACGTGCACCCCTCGCACACCCTGCTGCTCTCCCGGGCGCTCACCCGGGCGGGCCGCCCGCACAGCGTGCTGCCGCTGCCCGGCGTCACCCACATGACCCCGGACGGGGTGGGCGAGCAGGTCACGGCGGCCGAACTCGCCTTCCTGCGGGGCGCCCTGGGGTAGCGGCGGCGGGGCACGCCGGGGCGTCGACGCCCGGGTGCCCGCCACCGCAGGACCACGACCGGCCGCTCCCACGGGGGCGGCCGGTCGCGCGTCCGGCCCGTCGCCCCGTCCCATCCCTTCCGTGTGACCCATGACATGTGAAATATTACCTGCGCTCCATCGACTGTTTCCCGACTCCCCAGACTCCCCCGACCACCCACCGTCCGGAAAGGACCGGTCAGTTGCGCAGACTGTCCGCGGCACTCGCGGCCGCGCTCACCACGAGCGCGATAGCGGCCTCCCTCCTCGGCACCCCCGCCCAGGCCGCTCCCCCCTCCCCCGCCCTCACCACGGCCGCCGCCGCCCAAGGCGCCGAGGAGGGCGGCGCCGAGGCCCCGCCCGGCCCGCTCGCCCCCCAGGAACGCGAGCGCCAGTCGCTTCGCACCAAGGCCCTGGAACAGGTCAACAAGGGCTCCGTGGCCAAGACTTCGCAGAAGCGGGCGCCCGCCAGGGTGAAGATCGGCAACGACTACGTCCAGCTCGCGCAGCAGCGCACGGACAAGGTCTTCGTGATCCTCGCCCAGTTCGGCGACCAGGTGGACAACACCACCGAGTACAACGGGCAGCCCCGCTACGGCGGCACGCCCGGCCCGCAGCACAACGCGATCCCCAAGCCGGGCAGGAGCGACAACCACACGCTCTGGTCCAAGGACTTCGACCGCGACTACTACCAGCAGTTGTTCTTCGACGACGCGCCCGGCGCGGTCTCGATGCGCAACTACTACCGCACCCAGTCCTCCGGCCGCTACGACGTCGAGGGCACGGTCAGCGACTGGGTCACCGTGCCGTACAACGAGGCCCGGTACGGCAGCAACAAGGGCCCCCAGGGGTCCGGCGCCTGGACACAGGGGCAGGAGTTCGTCCGGGACGCGGTCAAGGCCTGGTACGACGGCGAGATCCGCAAGGGCCGCTCCGCCGCGGACGTCAAGGCCGAGCTGGCCCAGTACGACGTCTACGACCGCTACGACCACGACAAGGACGGCGAGTTCAGCCAGCCGGACGGCTACCTGGACAACGTCATCGTGGTGCACGCGGGCGTCGACGAGACCTGGGGCGGCGGGGCGCAGGGCGCCGACGCCCTCTGGGCGCACCGCAGTTGGGCCTTCCCGGACCCGGCCGGCCAGACCGGCCCGGTGGGCAACCGGATCGGCGGCGCCCCGGTCGGCGACACCGGCCTGTACGTCTACGACTACGTGCAGGGCGGCGAGAACAGCGGCGTCGGCCTGTTCGCCCACGAGTTCGGCCACAACCTCGGCCTGCCCGACCTGTACAGCACCACCGGCGGCGACAACAGCGTCAACTTCTGGTCGCTGATGTCCTCCGGTTCGTACCTCGGCAAGGGCAGGAACACCACCGGCGGCTACCCCGGTGACCTCGACGCCTGGAGCAAGCTGCAGTTCGGCTGGCTCGACTACGACGAGGCGCAGGCCGCCACCCGCTCCAGCCACGCGCTCGGCGTCAGCGGCTACAACACCGACCAGGCCCAGGCGGTGCTGGTGCACCTGCCCGACGGCACCACCAGCACCGACCTGGCCGACCCGGACCAGGGCGCCAACCACTGGTGGAGCGGGACGGGCGACAACCTGGACAACTCGCTGGCCCGGACGGTCGACCTGCGCCCGGTGAGCGGACCGGTCACGCTGACCGCCGCCACCTGGTACGACATCGAGCAGGACTACGACTTCCTCGCGGTCGAGGCCTCCACCGACGAGGGGAAGACCTGGAAGGCGCTCGGCGGCACCGTCGACGGCACGCCGATCGGCAACACCACCGCCAACACCCCCGGTCTGACCGGCACGTCCGGCGCCTACCGGCAGCTGTCCGTCCCGCTGGACGGCTACGCGGGGCAGCAGGTCCGGCTGCGCTTCCACGTCACCTCGGACAACAACACCCACGGCCGCGGCGTCCTGGTCGACACCGTCCGGGTCGCCGCCGGCGCCACCGAGCTCTTCGCCGACGGCGCCGAGAACGGGTCCAACGGCTGGACCGCGACCGGGTTCTCGGTGGTCACCGGCCGCACCGCGGTCACCTCGCACCCGCGCGCCTACCTGGTGGAGAACCGCCGGTACGCGGGCTACGGCGCCTTCCTGAAGACCGGCCCGTACAACTTCGGGTACACGGGCGTCGACGGCAAGAAGGACATCGTCGACACCTACCCGTACCAGGAGGGCGTGCTGGTCTGGCTCTGGGACACCGGGTACGGCGACAACAACACCAAGGACCACCCCGGCGGCGGGCTGATCCTGCCGGTCGACGCCCACCCGGCGCCGATCCGGTTCGCCGACGGCACGCTGGTCAACGCCCGCGCGCAGACCTTCGACGCGACCTTCTCGCTGAAGCGGACCACCGGCTTCACCCTGCACAAGGCCGGCGTCCCGGTGCGGATCGGCGCCGAGCCGGCCGTCGCCGCCTTCAACGACCGCACCGGGGTCTACTCCGACCCCGCCACGCCGCAGCTCGGCGTGAAGGTGCCGGACACCAACACGAAGATCGAGGTCGTCCGCGAAGCCCAGGACGGCCGGATCACCACCGTCCGGGTGGGCCCGGCCTCCTGAGACCCGCCCCCGCACGTACCGCACCACGGCCGTGGCCCCCGGATCCGTCCGGGGGCCACGGCCTCGCGTCGTCCGGGGCCGGGCGCGACCGCGGGGGCGGCCGGGCTCCGCGACCCGCCGGCCGCCCGGCCCGGTCCGCACCGACCGCACCGGGCACGCCGGGCACCGCGTCCGCACCGACCGCACCGGGCACGCCGGGCACCGCGTCCGCACCGGGCACCGCGTCCGCACCCGCCCCCACCGGCCGGCCCCGACGCTCCCGACCGGCCCGCGAGACCCCCCGCGCCCCGACCGCAGAAGGCCCGTACCCAGCAGCGGGTACGGGCCTTCGAGACGTTGGAACCCGGTCGGACGCGGCCCTCAAGAGGTTCCCCGCCGCGCCCGACCGGGGGTCGGGAGGAGGGCCCGCGGACGGGCCCCCGGGGTGCCGCCGGACGGCCCGGCCCACAGGCGGGCAGGGGTGGTCCGGCGGCCGGGGCGTCAGGCCTCCGGGAAGTGGCAGGCCGCCTGCCGGGTGCCCGGTCCGGCGATCCGCAGCAGCGGACGCTCCGTCCGGCAGAGCTCCTGGGCCTTCGGGCACCGCGGGTGGAAGCTGCACCCGGACGGCGGGTTGGCCGGGCTCGGCGGGTCGCCGAGCAGCACGATCCGCTCGCGCGCCCGCTCGGCGGCCGGGTCCGGCAGCGGCACCGCGGAGAGCAGCGCCCGGGTGTAGGGGTGCGCGGCGTTGCCGTAGACCTCCGCCTTGTCGCCGATCTCGACGATCCGGCCGAGGTACATCACGGCGACCCGGTCGCAGACCCGCTTGACCACCGAGAGGTCGTGCGCGATGAAGACGTACGCCAGGCCGAGCTCGTCCTGGAGCCGCTCCATCAGATTGACCACCTGGGCCTGGATGGAGACGTCCAGCGCGGAGACCGGCTCGTCGGCGATGACCAGCCGGGGCGAGGTGGCCAGCGAGCGGGCGATGCCGATCCGCTGGGCCTGGCCGCCGGAGAACTCGTGCGGGTAGCGGTCCAGGTGTTCGGGGATCAGCCCGACCAGCTCCATCAGCTCGGCGGCCCGCTTGCGTGCCCCGGCCGCGCCGGCGCCCTGGACCAGCAGCGGCTCGGAGATGATCCGGGCCACCGTCTGGCGGGGGTTGAGCGAGGAGTACGGGTCCTGGAACACCATCTGGAGGTGCCGCCGGTGCGGGCGCAGCGCGGCCTGCGACAGGCCGCCGATCTCGGTGCCGTCGAAGGTGACGGTGCCCGCGGTGGGGTCGAGCAGCCGGACGATCATCCGGCCGGTGGTCGACTTGCCGCAACCGGACTCCCCGACCAGGCCGAGCGTCTCGCCCTGGGCGACGTCGAAGCTCACGCCGTCGACGGCCCGGATCGGGGCGCCGGCCCGGCCGGTGCGGCTGCGCCGGCCGGGGAAGGTCTTCACCAGGTCCCGGACGGACAGCAGCGGCTCGGCGGAGCGCGGCCGGTCGGCCGTCAGCGGTCGGTCGTTCATGAGCGGGCTCCCAGCGGCACCAGCGGCAGGTGGCAGGCGGCCTGGTGGCCGGGGGCGAGCGGGCCGAACGCGGGGCGCTCGGCCAGGCAGCGGGCGTGCTCCTCGGCGGTGGCGGCGCTGGTGCGGGCGCAGCGCGGGGCGAAGGTGCAGCCGGGGGCGGGGGCGATCAGCGACGGCGGGCTGCCGGGGATGGCCCGCAGCGGGGCGTCGTCGGTGTCGTCGAGGCGGGGCAGCGAGTCGAGCAGCCCGCAGGTGTACGGGTGCGCGGGGGCGCCGAACAGCCGGTCGACCGGGGCCTGTTCGGCGGCCCGGCCGCCGTACATCACCAGCACCTCGTGGGCGACCCGGGCGACCACGCCGAGGTCGTGGGTGATCATGACGACGCCGAGGCCGCGGTCCTGTTGGATGCGGGCGATCAGGTCGAGGATCTGGGCCTGGACGGTGACGTCCAGGGCGGTGGTGGGCTCGTCGGCGATCAGCAGGTCGGGTTCGCAGGCGAGCGCCATGGCGATCATCACGCGCTGGCGCATGCCGCCGGAGAACTGGTGCGGGTACTCGTCGACCCGGCGGGCCGGCTCGGGGATGCCGACCTCGCCCAGCATCTCCACGGCCCGGGCGCGACCGGCCCTGCGGTCGGCCCTGAAGTGCACCCGGTAGTGCTCGGCGATCTGCTCGCCGACGGTGTAGAAGGGGTGCAGGCTGGACAGCGGGTCCTGGAAGATCATGGCGATCCGCCGCCCCCGGACGGTGCCCAGCTGCCGCTCCCCCAGGCCGTTCAGCTCCTGTCCGGCCAGCCGGATCGAGCCGGTGACGGCGGCGCCGCGGTGCAGGCCCATCACGGCCAGCGAGGTGACGGACTTGCCGCTGCCGGACTCCCCGACCAGGCCGAGGGTCTGCCCGGACGCGACGGTGAAGGAGATGCCGTCGACGGCCCGGACGGTGCCGCGCGGGGTGTCGAAGGAGACGGCGAGATCCTCGACCTCCAACAGTGCCATCAGTACCTCACTCTCGGGTCGACGTAGGCGTAGAGCAGGTCGACCAGCAGGTTCGCCGCGACGATGAAGAAGGCCGCGAGCAGGGTGACGCCGAGGATGACGGGCTGGTCGGAGCGGATCAGCCCGTCGTAGAAGAGCCGGCCGACCCCGGGCAGACCGAAGATCGACTCCGTGATGACGGCGCCCGCGAGCAGTCCGCCGAGGTCCATCCCGAAGATGGTGAGGATGGGCGTCATCCCGGAGCGCAGCCCGTGCTTGACCGTCACGGTGAGCGCGGGCAGGCCCTTGGCGCGGGCGGTGCGGATGTACGGCTCGGCCATCGTCTCGATCATCGAGTTGCGGCTCTGCCGGGCGTACATGGCCGCGTAGAGCAGGGCCAGCGCGATCCAGGGGAGCAGCAGGTTGGAGGCCCAGCCGAACGGGTCCTCGGTGAGCGCGTGGTAGGACGGGTAGGGCAGCAGGCCGGCGGTCCGCACGACGCCCCAGATCAGCATGATCGAGGTGAAGTAGACCGGCAGCGAGGCGGTTCCGACCGACAGCACCATCAGGGTGCGGTCGGTGAGGCCGCCCTTGCGCAGGGCCGAGGTGATGCCGGCGCCGAGGCCGAGGACCAGCCAGAGCGCCGCCGCGCCGAAGGCGAGCGAGACGGAGACCGGCAGGCGGTCGGTGAGCAGGTCCCAGACCGGCAGCCCGTACTCGTAGGAGTAGCCCAGGCAGGGGAAGCCGCAGTGCACGGCGCTCGGGCCGCTGCCGTAGTCGCGGCCGGCGAAGATGCCGCCCAGGTAGCTGCCGAACTGGTCCCAGACCGGCGCGTCCAGGCCCATCGCCGCCTTGACGGCGGCGAGCCGCTCGGGGCTGCAGGTCTTGCCGCAGGCGGCCGCGGCCGGGTCGTTGGGCAGCAGGTAGAAGATGGTGAAGGTGATGGCGCAGATGGCGAGCATGATGCCCGCGACGCCGATCAGCCGGCGGCCGAGGTAGATGATCACGACCGGCCTCCCCGGGGGTCGAGGATGTCGCGCAGCGCGTCACCGAGCAGGGTGAAGGCGAGCACCGCGATGAAGAGGAAGACCGTCGGGATGAGGAAGTAGGTCGGATCGGTCTCGTAGTGGAGGATGCTCTCGGCGATCATCTGGCCCCAGGACGCGGTGGGCGGCCGGACGCCGACGCCGAGGTAGCTGAGGGCGGCCTCGGTGGCGATCATGCCGGGGATCAGCAGCGTGGTGTAGGCGATGATCGGGCCGGAGACGTTGGGCAGGATCTCCCGGGTGAGGATGCGCCAGGAGCGCGCTCCGCCGACCTTGGCGGCCTCGACGTACTCGCGGTGCTTGAGCGAGAGGGTCTGGCCGCGGACCACCCGGGCGATGCCGGGCCAGCCGAACAGGCCGATCACCAGGGTCATCAGCAGGATCCGGTTGACGTCCTTGGCCACCGACATCATGGCGATCATGAAGATCAGCGAGGGGAAGGACATCGTGAGGTCCATCAGCCGGGAGAGCGCCGCGTCGACGCGGCCGCCGAAGTAGCCGGCCACGATCCCGGCCAGGGTGCCGGCGATCACGACCAGCGCGGTGGCGGTGAACGCGATCAGCAGGGAGACCTGCCCGCCGTGCAGCACGCGGGCGAACAGGTCGCGGCCCGAGCCGGGTTCGACGCCGAACCAGTGCCGGGTGCCGATCCCGCCGAAGGCGCCGATCGGCGTGCCGCCCATGTAGGGGTCGATGGCGCGCTTGTCGAACTCCTCGGGGGTCCAGCCGCCGAGCGAGCTCAACGGGCCGGCCAGGGCCGCCGCCAGGACCAGCACGGCGACGGTGATCAGGCCGAACCGGGCCGAGCCCTGGGCCCACAGCCGCTCCCCGACGAGCCGCCAGGGCCCGCGCCCGGCGGCCTTCACGGGGCCCGCCGCCGTGTCCTCCACGGCGGCGGGGTCAGTGGTAGTACTCATCGCTGACGTTCCCTCAGCCCTGGCTCTTCGCGGGGTCCTTGAGGCCGACCACAGCCATGTCGATCATGCCGGCGTAGCCGGAGTTGCCGAACGCGCCGGCCACGTTGGTGCCGACCAGCAGCGGGCGGCGCTGCCACATCAGCGGCACGGCGGGGGCCTTCTTCACCAGGTCCTCGTCCAGTTGCTTCCAGGCGGCGTTGGCCTCGGCCAGGTCGGTCATGGCCGCGATCTGGTCCATCCGGTCCATCGTGGCCTGGTCCCGGAACTGGCTGTAGTTGCCCTGGTTGCCCTTCTCCTTGATGGTGCGGCCGTCGAAGAGGAAGGGCAGGAAGGTCGCGGCGGACGGGTAGTCCGGGCACCAGCCGTTGATGGTCAGCTCGGGGGCGTTCTTGGTGTCGCCGACGGTGTCGGAGAAGGCCGACGCGTCCACGGTGTTGACGGTGACCTGGACGCCGGCCTTGGCCAGCGACTGCTGGAGCGCCTCGCCGCGGCTCTTGTCACCGATGGACACGAGGAGCGAGACCTTGAGGTCGGTCTTGCCCGCCGCCTTGAGCAGGTCCTTGGCCTTCTCCGGGTCACCGGCGGCCGGGATCTTCAGCGGATCGGCCTTGGCCCCGGCGGTCAGCGAGGGCGGCAGGAAGGAGGTCGCGACGTCCGCCATCGCCGGGCCGCCGAAGGCGGTGACCTGGGCCTCGCGGTCGACGGCGTACATCATCGCCTCGCGCACCTTCGGGTCGTCGAAGGGCGCCTTGGCGGTGTTCAGGTACAGCATGTCGGTGCAGCCGGTCTGCTCGGCCACCATGCGGGCCTTGACGTCCGCCTTGGGCAGCACCTTCGAGACGGACTCGTGCTGCATCCACGGCATCTCGATGGTGGAGGCGTCGGCGCCGTCACTCGCGATGACCCGGTCGTCGGCCTGACCGCCCTTGAGGCCCTGGGTGACCACGATCTTGTCCGGGTACGCCTTGCGGACCGTGTCGGAGGCCTGGTCCCAGTTGGTGTTGCGGACCAGCACGAGCTGCTTCCCGCGGTCGTAGGAGGCGATCTTGTACGGGCCGGAGGAGAACGGCCGCGAGTCGTACTGGGTGCCCTTGTCCTGCGACTGCGGCACGGGCGAGAAGGTCGGCAGGGTGGCGGTGTACGAGAACTCGGCGACCGGGCGCTTCAGGTGGAAGACGATGGTCTTGTCGTCCGGCGTCTCGATGCTGGGCAGGTGCTCGCCGTTCAGCGGGCCCTTGTAGTTCTCGCCGCCGGCCAGGTACTGGATGGCGTAGTCGGGGCCACCGGTGAGGTCCGGGGCGAAGGACCGCTCGACGTTGTACTTGACGTCGGCGGACTTGATCGGGCTGCCGTCCTCGTACGTGAGGCCGTCGCGCAGGGTGAAGGTCCAGGTCTTGCCCCCGTCGGAGGACTTGCCGAGGTCGGTGGCGAGGTCCGGGACGATCTCGCTGCCGGCACTGCCCGGCTCGGACTTGAAGGTGACCAGCGTGCGGTAGATCAGCCGGGTGCCGAAGTCCATGTGCGGCAGCACCCAGTTGCGGGCCGGGTCGAGGTGCGCGAAGTCCTGGTTGGTCAGCACGGTGAGCGTGCCGCCCTTGACCGGGGAGCCGCCGACGATGGAGCCGGCCGCCGCGCCCGGGCCCTTGGTTCCGGCGGCCGTGGTGTCACCGGCGGTGTCGCTCTTGTCGTTCTTGCAGGCCCCGAGGCCGAGGGTGAGTGTCGCCGCGAGGGCCGCCGCGAGGGCGGCGTGGGTGCGCCTGTTCATGTGCAACTCCGCAGTGGGGGGCCGCCGTTGATGGCCCGTCGTCCGACCCCGGAGGTGATCCGGGGATCGACCGGGAGGGCGCCTCGACAGGTCTGGCCGCTCCGCGGTGTGACCCGTAACATAGTAATGTGAAATTGCACTGCACAAGAGATGACGCGTCCCGTTATCGAGCTGTGTCCGTGCCACCCCGCCGCCCCGCATAGGAGTCCCCCCGGTGACCTTCCGTCAGACCGGTCTCAACACCAGCAGCCACGACCTGCCGACCTCCCCCGCCCTGGAGGCCTACATGGCCACCGCCTGGGCCCCCACCCCGCTCACCGACGACCGGCGCGTCCCCGGGTACGCCGCCATGCCCGGCCGCCGCGACCGGCTCTCCGCCGCCTTCCCCGGCGAACGCCTGATCGTCCCGGCCGGCGAGCTCAAGGTGCGCAGCAACGACGACGACTACCGGTTCCGCCCGCACAGCGCCTACGCCTGGCTCACCGGCCTCACCGGCGAGGACCAGCCCGGCCACGTCCTCGTCCTGGAGCCCGCCGGCCCCGAGGGCCACGAGCCCGTCCTCTACCTGCGTCCCCGCTCACCGCGCGGCGGCGACTCCGCCCGCGGCGGCGAGTTCTACCGCGACCGCCGCTACGGCGAGTTCTGGGTCGGCCGCCGCCCCGACCTCGCCGAGGCCACCCGCCTCACCGGCCTGCGCACCGAGCACCTCGACGACCTCGACAAGCTGCTCACCGGACCGCAGCCCGCCACCCGCGTGCTGGCCGGCGTCGACACCGCCCTGGACGCCGCCACCGACCGGCCCGGCTCACCCGCCCGGCGCGCGGACGACGCCGCCCTCGCCTCGGTGCTGTCCGAGCTGCGCCTGGTCAAGGACGCCTGGGAGGTCGAACAGCTCCAGCTCTCCGTCGACCACACCGTGCTCGGCTTCCAGGACGTCGTCCGCGCCCTCCCCGCCGCCCTGCGCCACCCGCGCGGCGAGCGCTGGATCGAGGGGATCTTCAACCTGCGCGCCCGCGCCGAGGGCAACGGCACCGGCTACGACACCATCGGCGCCTCGGGAGCCCACGCCTGCGTCCTGCACTGGATCCGCAACGACGGCGCGCTCGACCCGAACGCCCTGCTGCTGCTCGACGCCGGCGTCGAGACCGACACCCTGTACACCGCCGACATCACCCGCACCCTTCCGCTGAGCGGCACCTTCAGCCCCGCCCAGCGCCAGGCCTACGACCTGGTGCTGGCCGCCCAGGACGCCGGCATCGCCGCGCTGCGCCCCGGCGCGCGGTTCCGCGACTTCCACCTCGCCGCGATGCGGGTCTTCGCCGAGGGCCTCGCCGACTGGGGCGTGCTGCGGATCCCCGCCGAGCAGGCCCTCGCCGAGGACAGCGGCCTCTACCGCCGCTACACCCTCTGCAGCAGCGGCCACATGCTCGGCCTGGACGTGCACGACTGCGCCAAGGCCCGCGCCGACACCTACCTCGACGGCGTCCTGGAGGAGGGCCACGTCCTCACCGTGGAGCCCGGCCTCTACCTCCAGCCCGACGACGAGACCCTCCCGCTGGAACTGCGCGGGCTCGGCATCCGCCTGGAGGACGACCTCGTGATCACCGCCGACGGCGCCCGGCTGATGTCCGAGGCACTCCCCCGCACCGCCACCGCCGTCGAAGCCTGGATGGCCGAACTGCTCGCCTGACCACCACCGCGCCACGGGCAGGGGGCCGGCTCAGGCCACCTTGATCGTCCGGTCCCCCTGCCGCACGGTGACCTCCACCTCGCCGCCGATCGCCGCCGCGTAGACCCGCAGGTGTCCAGGCTGTCCACCTGCCCGTGCTCGATCTGCGACACCCGCGCCTGGCTCACCCCGAGCAGCCCCGCCACCTCCTTCTGCGTCAGCCCCACCTTCCGCCGCAGCTCCGCCAGCTCGTGACCACGGATCCGCGCCAACGACTCCTGCCGCATCCGCGCCCGCCCCGCCTCCGCCTCCGGCGTCGCCAGCGCGGGATCGCGCCGCTGCGCCTCGGCCCCCACCTCGGTCCAGCCACGACCCTTCATGCGCGCGCTCCCTCACCGGCCCATTCCCCCCACACCGGCCCGGCCGTAGCGCGGCTCCGCCGTCCCGCCACCCTCTCGGGGGACGACCCGGCCGATCCCTCGCGCCCCCGGTGTGCGCCCGGTGGGGGCGAGTGGCCGTCCGCCTCAGCTCCGGGCCGCCCGCCACAGCTCGCCGACGATCTCCGCGGCCGGGCCGCCGCGGGCCGCGCGGTGGCCGGTGCCGGCCCACAGGTGCATCGCCGCGGTGTCCGCCCGGGCGGCCGCCGCCGCCCGCAGCGGCTGGGTGAGGTGGTGCACCTCCGGGTAGGCGGCCGGGGCGTACGGCTCGTACCGGTCGATGAACGCGTTGCGCAGCCCGCGCGCCGGGCGGCCGGTGAACGCGCGCGTCACCACCGTCTCCGGGAGTTCGGTCAGCGCGGCCCGGTGCGCCGCGTTCGCCCCGGACTCGTCCGCGCGCAGCAGCGCCGTCCCCACCTGGACGGCCACCGCCCCGGCCCGCAGCGCGGCCGCGACCGCCGGCCCGTCGGCGAGCCCGCCCGCCGCGATCAGCGGCAGCGCCGTCACCGCGCCCACGGCGGGCAGCAGCCGGAGCAGCGGGACGTCCCCCGGCCGGTCCGCCACGCCGTGCGTGGCCCGGTGGCCGCCCGCCTCCGGGCCCTGCACGCAGAGGGCGTCCACCCCGACCGCCTCGGCGCGGCGCGCCTCCTGCGGCGTGGTCACGGTGGCGACCTGGTGGATCCCGGCCGCCCGCAGCGCCCGCGCCTCCTCGGGCGAGGGCAGCCCGAAGGTGTACGACACCACGGGGACGGCCGGCGCCCCGGCCAGCAGTGCGGCGATCTTGGCGTCCCAGTCGTCGCGGTCCGGCGCGATCTCCTCCGGCAGGCGGACATCCAGGCGCCGCGCCTCCGGCAGCAGCCGCGCGCGGTAGGCGGCGACGGCCCGCGGATCGCCGGGCGCGGCGGGCACGAAGAGGTTCACGCCGAACGGCCGGTCGGTCAACTCGCGGACCCGGTCGATCTGTTCGACCATCGCGGTGGCGCTCCGGTACCCGGCGGCGAGGAACCCCAGGCCCCCGGCCGCGTTCACCGCGGCGACCAGCTCCGGGGTGGTCGCCCCGCCCGCCATGGGCGCGGCGATGACGGGCACGGCGAGTTCGTCGAGGCGGACGGCCATTCCGGGTTCCTCCACTGCGCGTGACGGCTTCGGGCTCCGCCCAACCCTACGCCCGCGACCCTCAGGCCCCCCGGCGGATCAGCCCCCGCGCCCGTGCCTCGCGGACCGCCGCCGTCCGCGAGTCCACCCCCAACTTGGCGTAGACGTGCACCAGGTGGGACTTCACCGTGGCCTGGCTCAGATGCAGCCGCTGGCTGATCCCCTGGTTGGTCAGCCCGTCCGCGACCAGTCCCAGCACCTCCGTCTCCCGCGCGCTCAGCGCCGCCGACGGCGTCCGCATCCGCTCCAGGAGCCGGTCCGCCACCGCCGCCGCCAGCGCCGTCCGCCCCTGCGCGGCCGAGCGGACGGCCCGGGCCAGCTCCTCCGGCGGCGCGTCCTTCAGCAGGTACCCGGTGGCCCCGGCCTCCAGCGCGGGCAGGGTGTCCGCGTCGCTGTCGTAGGTCGTGACGATCAGCACCCGGGGCGCCGCCGCCCGGGCCGTGATCGCGGCGGTGGCCTGGGCGCCGTTCATCGCCGAGCCCGGCCCGAACTGCAGGTCCATCAGCACGACGTCCACCTCGACCTCCGCCGCCAGCTGCACGGCCCGTTCGGCGGTGGCGGCCTCGGCGACGACGACGAAGTCCCGTTCGCTCTCCAGGACGGCCTGCAGCCCGGCCCGGACCACCGGGTGGTCGTCGGCGAGCAGCAGGCGGATCACGGCGTCGGTCACGGGGATTCCTCGGTGGTGGGGGCGACGGGCAGCAGTACGGCGAGCGCCGTCCCCTCTCCCGGGGCGGACTCCACGGCGAAGGTACCGCCCAGCGCCCGCGCCCTGGCCCGCATGGACGGCAGGCCGAAGCCGCCGTCCCCGCCGGCGTCGGCGGCCGCCCGCGCCGGGTCGAAGCCCGCTCCGTCGTCGAACACGTCCAGCGCGACCTCGCCCTCCATGTAGCTGAGTGTCACCTCGGCGTGCGAGGCCTTCGCGTGCCGCACCGTGTTGCCCAGGGCGGACTGCGCGATCCGCAGCAGCGCGACCTCGTGCGGCACCGGCAGCCGCACCGGGTCGCCCGAGACGTGCAGCCGGACGGGCAGGCCGGCGTGCGCGGTCGTGGTGGCGCAGAGCCGTTCGAGGGCGCCGGCCAGCGAGCCGCTCTCCAGATCGGGCGGGGTCAGCGCGCGGACGAAGCGGCGGGCCTCGGCGAGGTTGTCCTGGGCGGCCCGACGGGCCTGTTCGACGTAGTCGGCGGCGGCCTCGGTCCGGTCGGGCAGGGCCCGCTGGGCGGCCCGCAGCAGCAGTTGGATGCTGGACAGGCTCTGGGCGAGGGTGTCGTGGATCTCCCGGGCGAGCCGTTCGCGCTCGGCCAGCACACCGGCGGTGTGGTGGGCGGCGTCGAGGCCGGCCCGGGCGGCGGTGAGCTCGTCGATCAGCCGGCGGCGCTCCTCGCTCTCCCGGTAGAGCGCCTGGTAGCCGAAGACGGTGACGACGGCGACGGCCGCACCGAGCGTGGGCCCGATCGCCGCGGCGAAGCCGACGGTGTGCTGGTGCCAGGACCACGCGACCACCGCGGTGACGGCGGTGACGGCGACGGCCACCAGCCCGCCCCGGCGGCCGAGCAGGTGCAGCTCCAGGAAGTACAGCGGGAAGGCGAGCCAGACGCCGTCCTGGGTGGTGGTCAGCACTCCCACCCAGGACACACCGAGCACGGCCAGCCAGAGGACGGTGGACCACCGCGACCGCCGGACGGCCCCGACCAGCGGCCCGGCCGCGTACACCGCGGCCATCGCGGTACCGGCGGCGACGACGGCCGCCGCCTCGGCGCCGCGGCCGACCACGGCACGGGCCACGGCGAGTGCGAGCAGGCCCGCCACCAGCAGGTGCAGGCAGACCTGGAGCACGCGGGCGACGGGGGTGGTTCGAGGTCGTTCGGTCGCCATCCGTCCAGCCTAGGGTCCGTACCGCCCGGACGGATCAATCGAAAGGTTGAACTCCGCCTCTCCCCTTCGATGCCGAGGTTCCAATCCCGCGCGCGATGCCCGACTGCCCCCTTCCGCGGGACGGTGGTGAGCGTCGCCGCCGCTGCGCGAGCCGCGGCGGGACCCGAGGAAGAGGAGAGCCCGGACGTGTTCGTCGCCTGGAGGGACCTGCGGTTCGCGAAGGGGCGGTTCGCCCTGATGGGAACCGTCGTCGTGCTGATCACCGTACTGGTCGGCCTGTTGTCCGGCCTCACGGCCGGGCTCGGCCGGCAGAACGTCTCGGCGATCACCGGCCTGCCCGCCGACCACCTCGCCTTCGCCGTCCCCGCCGACGGGCAGCGGCTCTCCTTCACCGACTCCCAGGTCACCCCCGAGCAGTGGCAGGGCTGGGCGCGGGCCCCCGGGGTCACGGCCGCGCAGCCACTCGGGATCACCACCACCAAGGCCGCCGCCGGGCAGCGCACCACCGCGCTCTCCGCCTTCGGCGTGCCGGACGGCTCGCCGCTGGCCCCGCGGGGCGAGGCGGTCGGCCCCGGCCGGGCCGTGCTGTCGCAGGCCGCCGCCGAGGAGCTCGGCGGGCTGCGTCCCGGCGCGGCCTTCACCCTGGCGGGCCGCCCGCTCCAGGTCGCGGCGGTGGCCGGCGACGCCTCCTTCAGCCACACCCCGGTCGTCTGGACCAGCCTCACCGACTGGCAGGCGGTCGCCCCGGGCGGCGCCGGGCACGCCACCGTGATCGCCCTGACCACGGCCCCCGGCGCGGACCTCGGCACGGCGGACGCCCGGTACGGCACCGAGACCCGGAGCCGGACGGACGCGCTCGCCGCGATCGGCTCCTACACCTCGGAGAACGGCTCGCTGCAACTGATGCGCGGCTTCCTGTTCGCCATCTCGGCGCTGGTGATCGGCGCCTTCTTCACCGTCTGGACGATCCAGCGCAGCGGCGACGTCGCGGTACTGAAGGCACTCGGCGCCTCCACCCGCTACCTGCTCACGGACGCGCTCGGCCAGGCGGTCCTGCTGCTGGTGCTGGGCACGGCCGCCGGCACCGCGATCGCGGTCAGCGCCGGCACCCTGCTCGGCTCGGCGGTGCCGTTCGTCCTGGACGCCCCGACCGTCCTCGTCCCGGCCGTCGTGATGATCGCGCTCGGCGCGGTCGGCGCGGCCCTGTCCATCCGCCGGATCACCTCCGTCGACCCGCTGACCGCCCTGGGGAGTGCCCGATGAGCCTGCACCTCGACCGCGTGACCCTCACCTACCCGGACGGCGAGGGCCGGCTGACCGCGCTGGACGACGTCTCGCTGACCGTGCCGAAGGGCTCGATCACCGCGGTGGTCGGCCCGTCCGGCTCCGGCAAGTCCAGCCTGCTGGCGGTCGCCGCCACGCTGACCGCCCCGGACACCGGCCGGGTGGTGGTGGACGGCGTCGAGACCACCGGACTGAACCGCGCCGAGCTGACGGCGCTGCGTCGCGGCCGGATCGGCATCGTCTTCCAGCAGGCCAACCTGCTGCCCTCGCTCACCGCCGCCGAACAGCTCCAGGTGATGGCCCACCTCGACGGCCGCTCCCCGCGCAGCGCCCTCCCCCGCGCGCTGGAGCTCCTGGCCGCCGTCGGACTGCGCGACCAGGCGGCGCGCCGGCCGCACCAGCTCTCCGGCGGCCAGCGCCAGCGCGTCAACATCGCCCGCGCCCTGATGAACGACCCGACGGTGCTGCTGATCGACGAGCCCACCAGCGCGCTGGACCACGAGCGCGGCGCCGCCGTGATCGACCTGATCACCGAACTCACCCACCGCCGCGCCACCGCCACCGTGCTGGTCACCCACGACCGGGCCCACCTCACGGCCGTCGACCGCGTCGCCGAGGTCCACGACGGCCGGCTCACGGCGCCGGCGGCGGTGTGAGCCGCTTCTTCGTGGTGAGGACGTCGTCCACCGAGAGCGTCACCGAGGCCCCGATCGACTCCGGCAACGTGAACGACTGCCCGGGGTGGTGGACGGCGTGCACGCGGTACTCGCCGTCCGACGGCTCGGTCAGCACCCTCACCCGCTGATCGGTCCGGTCCACGATGACGTAGACCGGCAGCCCGGCGGAGGCGTAGGCGGCGGGCTTCTTCGTCAGGTCGTCGCCGAGGTTCGAGGAAGTGACCTCCAGCACGAGGCGGAAGGCCGCGGGGTCGTAGCAGTTGAGCCCGGCCAGTCGGTCGTCGCTGTCCGCGTCGAGGACCGCCAGGTCGGGTACGGCGAAACCCGACGGCTCGTCCGGCAGCCGGACGGCGACGCCCTGGAAGACCTCCGCCTCCCCGTCGTCCAGCCCGGCCGCGACGAGCCTGCGCGTGAGCCTGGTCAGCGATCGCCCGTGCCGCAGGTCCGACGGCGGCGTCACGGTGATCCCGCTCCCGATGATCTCGACCCGGTAGCCGGCGAGCCGGGCCGAGATCAGCTCGGCGGCTTCGAGCAGCATCAGCCGCTCACCGGGCTCTTCCACTGCGGCGGACATGGAGGTCCTCCCGACTGCCGATGTCGAGAGCATCATCGTAGAGCGCCTGCCCCGCCCGCCGCCCGATCGTCGGTCTTCACCCGAACGAGCGGTCCGGGGCCGTTACCGGGCCCGCAGCCGCAGGGCCGGGCGGGCCTCCTCCTCCGCCTCCTCCTGGCCGGCCGCCCAGAGCGAGCGGACGTGGCCGAGGTGGCGGGACATGCAGGCCTCGGCGGCCTCCGCGTCGCCGGAGAGCATCAGGTCGAGCAGCTCCAGGTGCTCCTCGGCGGAGGAGACCAGCTCGCCGCGCTGGTCGAGGCGGTTCAGGCCGTAGAGCCGGGAGCGCTTGCGCAGGTCCCCGACGACCTCCACCAGGCGGGCGTTGCCGGCCAGGCCGAGCAGGTCGAGGTGGAACTGGCGGTCCGCCTCCAGGTAGCCGATCAGGTCGTGCTTGCGGGCGGCGGCCACGATCGCCTCCGCCTGCGGACGCAGCGCCTCCAGCTGCTCGGCGGTGGCTGTGCGGGTGACCCGGCCGACGGTCGGGACCTCGATCAGGGCGCGGATCTCGGTGAAGTCGTCGAGGTCGCGTTCGGTCAGCTCGGTGACCCGGAAGCCCTTGTTGCGGACGGCCTCGACCAGGCCCTCCCGGGCGAGGTCGAGCATCGCCTCGCGGACGGGGGTGGCGGAGACGCCGAAGTCGGCGGCGAGCGCGGGCGCGGAGTACACCACGCCGGGGCGCAGCTCGCCGGAGATCAGTGCGGCGCGGAGGGCGTGGGCGACCTGGTCGCGCAGCCGCTCCTGCACGGAGATCAGGGTGCGGGCTTTGAGGTCGGCCATGGTGTTCCTCCGGATGGGTCGCAGAACACCAGCGTACAATGTCACGTTACGTTGAGTGTGCAACATTTCGTGATTCGGACAGCCGGCGGCGGCCCCGTCCCGGCGGGCCCATCGTGGCAGTGGCCGCCGCCCGTCGCAACGGTCGGCGGCCACCCCGCCGGTGGACCTCCGCCGCCGCCCGGCTCAGCCCCGCCGGTGGACCTCCGCCGCGACGGCGAGGTCCTGCCAGGCCATCCCGACGCTCTTGAAGAACCGCGGCCGGTCGCTCGGCACCGGCACCTCGCCGCGCACCAGCTCGGCCAGGTTCCAGAGCGGACCGGCGCCGGTGACCCCCGCCATCAGCAGGTCCCCCGCCTCCCGCAGCGCGGCCGCCCGCGCCTCCACGTAGAGCTCGGCCCGGCCGACCAGCACCGCGTCCACCTCCCGCGCGTCCGGCTCGTGCGAGCCGACCGCGGCCACCGCCGCGTGGTCGGGCACCAGCGCGCCGTCGAACAGCGGCGTACGCGCGGTGGTGCAGCAGACCACCAGGTCCGCCTCGGCCACCGCAGCGGCCGTGCCCACCGTGGCCCCGAGCCCGAGCCGGCGCGCGTACCCGGCCAGCGCCTCGGCGGGCGCCTCGCTGCGGGCCACCACGGTGACCCTGGTCAGCGGCCGGACGGCGAGCAGCGCGTCCAGGTGCCCGTACGCCTGCGGGCCGGCCCCGAACAGGACCAGGTGCGCGGCGTCCGGCGCGGCGAGGCGCCGCAGCGCAACGGCGGTGACGGCGGGCGTGCGCAGCGCGGTGAGCGCCGCGCCGTCGAGCAGGGCGACGGGCCGCAGGGTCGGGCCGTCCAGCAGCAGGTAGCTGCCGGTGATCCGGGGCAGGCCGAGGGCGGCGTTCCCGGGGGCCACCCCGGCGATCTTCACCCCGGCGTACTCGGCCGTGGCCGCCGGCATCAGCAGCAGTTCGCCCGCCGGCACCGGTACCGCCGACCGGGCGGGCCCGGCCTCCGGGTCGAGCCCGGCCAGCAGCACCCGCTCGATCGCCTCGGCCGCCCGGGCCGGGCCCAACGAGCCGACCGCGCCCGGCCCGACGACGTGGACCGGCCCGGCCTCGGAAACAGACCCGGTTTCGGAAACCGGGCCGGCCTCGGAAACAGGCCCGGCCGCGCCCGGCCGGTCGGAGCCCGGCGCGACGCGCTGGAGCGGCTCAGCCGCCGCGCCGGGCAGCAGGAGGGGTTCGGGACGGCGGGCGGTCACAGCAGGAACCCCGTCCCCAGCGTGTCGTCCGGGTCGAGCAGGAAGGTGTGCTCACCGGTGCGGTGGGCGGTGCCCGTGACCTCGGTGACCACACCGGCGCCGAGCGGGTCGCCGCCGGGCAGCACCCGGCCGGTGAACACCGTCCCGATCAGCGACTCGTGGCGCAGTTCCCCGCCCGGGGCCAGCCGCCCCTCGGCGGCGAGCACGGCGAGGCGCGCCGACGTCCCGGAGCCGCACGGCGAGCGGTCGATCTGGCCGTCCGCGAAGACGGTGACGTTGCGCTGGGCGGGCCCGGCCGGGCCCTCGGGCAGCTCGTCGTGGAGGATCACCCCGTAGACCCCCGAGAGCCGCGGGTCGGTCGGGTGCCGGACTGCCGGCGAGTCGGCCAGGGCGGCCCGGATCTCCCGCCCGACGGCGGTGAGTTCGGGCAGCAGACCGGGCTCGACGGCGAGCCCCAGCGCGGCCGCCGGCACGCTGGCGTAGCAGGCGCCCGCGTGCGCGACGGCCACCTCCACGGTGCCGCGCGAGGTCCGCACCGCCAGCTTCGGCGCGCTGACGACGGCCGGTACGTTGCGGAAGGTCACCCCGGTGGTCCGCCCGCCGGCGCGGTGCACGGCGGCGGTGACCCGCCCGGACGGCACGTCGATCCGCACCCGGGCCACCCCGTCGTCCGGGGCCCGGACCAGCCCCGAGTCCACCGCCCAGGCGCCGAGCGCGATGGTGCCGTGGCCGCAGGCGGTGGAGTAGCCGTCCTTGTGCCAGAAGAGCACGCCGAGGTGCGCCTCGTCGTCGTCCGGCGGCACCAGGAAGCCGCCGTACATCCCGGCGTGCCCGCGCGGCTCCCGGACGAGCAGTCGCCGCACCTCGTCGAGCGGGCCCGGCCGGGGCGCGGTGGCCGTGCCGCCCGCGCCGATCGCGACGGCCCGCCGCTCGGCGACGCTGTCCCCGGGCACGCCGGGGGCGCCGCCGACGACGATCCGGAACGGCTCGCCGGCGCAGTGGTAGTCCACGGCGCTGACCCGCATCACGCGCCACCGGCCGGGAGGACGCTGACGGTACGGCTCGCGGTGTAGAAGTCGAGCGCGGCCGCGCCCTGTTCCCGCTCCCCGTGGCTCGCGCCCTTGGCGCCGCCGAACGGCAGGTGGAAGTCGACGCCGCTGGAGGGCGCGTTGATCCGGATCATGCCCGCGTCCAGCCGGTCCGCGGCGGCCAGCGCCACGTCCAGGCTGCGGCTGTGCACCGAGGTGGCCAGCGAGTGCGGGGTGTCGTTGGCGAGCGCGATCGCCTCGTCCAGGTCCGCGGCCGCCAGCAGGACGGCCACCGGTCCGAAGAACTCCTCGCGCCGCAGCGGGTGTTCGGCCGGTACGTCAGCGAGCAGGGTCGGCTCGACGTACCAGCCGGGCCGCTCCGGGACGCCCCCGCCGGTGAGCACGGTGGCCCCGGCGGCGCGGGCGGACTCGACGGCGCCGGTGAGCCGGTCCCGGGCGGCGGCCGAGATGACCGGCCCGCAGGCCGCGTCGTCGACCAGGCCGAGCGCCTTCACCAGGGCGGCGCGCAGCGGCTCGTGGGCCGCGCCGACGGCGATCACCCGGCTGGTGGCGGTGCACTTCTGCCCGGCGTACCCGGCGATGGCGGCCGCCAGGTGGGCGGCGGCCTGCTCGGGGTCGGCGTCCGGCAGCACCAGGGCGGCGTTGAGGCCGCCCAGCTCGGCCTGGACCGGGACGCCGCGTTCGGTGGCGGCCCGCACCACGGCCCGCCCGACGCCCGTCGAGCCGGTGAACGACACCACGTCCGCCGTGTCGACCAGCGCCGCGCCCTCCTCCGCCCCACCCGGCAGCACGGTGAACACGCCCTCGGGCAGACCCGCCGCCGAGGCCAGCTCCGCCAGCCGCAGCGCGCAGGCGGTGGCCTCCGGCGCGGGCTTGAGCGCCACGGTGTTGCCGACCGCCAGCGCCGGCGCGGCCTTCCAGGCCGGGATCGCCAGCGGGAAGTTCCACGGCGTGATCAGCCCGGCCACCCCGTACGGGCGGCGGCGGGTGAGCAGCAGGCCCTCGCCGGCGGCGGTCTCGTGGACGGCGCCGGCGGGCGCGTACGGCGCCTGCGCGTAGTAGCGCAGGATCGCCGCGGTGCGGCCGACCTCGCCGCGCGCCTCGGCCACCGGCTTGCCGACCTCGCGGACGATCAGCGCCGTCAGCTCCTCGGCGCGCTCCTCGACCGCCCCGGCGAACCGGGTGAGCGCGGCCGAGCGCGCGGCGGCCCCGGCGGCGAGCCAGCCGGGCTGCGCGGCCCGGGCCCGCCCGACGGCGGCCCGGACGGCCTCGGCACCGGGCGCGTCGACCTCGGCCACGAGGTCCTCGGGATCGGCGGGGTTGTACGAAAGGATCGTCACAGCAGGAAGCCCTTCGGGGTGTTCAGGCGGTTCAGAGCAGGAACCCGGCCGGGAACGGGTCGCTCGGGTCGAGGAAGTACTGGGCGGTGCCGGTGATCCAGGCCCGGCCGGTGACGGTCGGCACCACGGCGGGCCGTCCGGCCACCTCGGTCTCCTCCACCAGGCGGCCGGTGAAGGTCGTCCCGATGAAGGAGTCGTTGCGGAAGTCCCGCCCGAGCGGGAGTTCGCCCCGGGCGTGCAGCTGGGCCATCCGCGCGGAGGTGCCGGTGCCGCACGGCGAGCGGTCGAACCAGCCGGGGTGGATGGCCATCGCGTGCCGGGAGTGCTCGGCGGTGGAGCCGGGCGCGAGCAGTTGGACGTGGTGGCAGCTGTGGATCGACGGGTCCTCGGGGTGCACCGGCCGGTCCGGGCCGCCGTTGACGGCCTCCATCAGGGCGAGTCCGGCGTCCAGGATGTCCTGCTTGCGCTCGCGCTCGAACGGCAGCCCGAACTCGGCGAGCGGCAGGATCGCGTAGAAGTTGCCGCCGTACGCGAGGTCGTAGCCGACCGTGCCGTACCCGGGCACCTCGATCTTGCGGTCCAGGGCGACCGCGTACGAGGGCACGTTGCGGATGGTCACCGCGGTGGCGGCGCCGTCCTCGACCCGCACGTCGGCGGTCACCAGCCCGGCCGGGGTGTCCAGCCGCACCGTGGTGACCGGCTCGACCACCGGCACCATGCCGGTCTCGACCAGGACGGTGGCCACGCCGATGGTGCCGTGGCCGCACATCGGCAGCAGGCCGGAGACCTCGATGTAGAGCACCCCGAAGTCGGCGTCCGGGCGGGTCGGCGGCTGGAGGACGGCGCCGCTCATCGCGGCGTGGCCGCGCGGCTCGTACATCAGCAGCGTCCGGAAGTGGTCGAGGTGCTGCTGGAAGTGCACCCGGCGCTCGGCCATGGTGGCACCGGGGATGACACCGAAGCCGCCGGTGACGACCCGGGTCGGCATGCCCTCGGTGTGCGAGTCGACGGCGTGGAACACGTGGCGGCTGCGCATTTGGTGGCGACTCCCGTCGGGGGTGGGTGGGGTGGTGGGCCGGGCCGGCTGCCCCAGCAGCCGGCCGCACCCGGTGGCAGCGGGGTCGGTTACCCGAGCCCCTCGGCCAGTGCCTTCTCGGTGGCCGCGCGGACGGCCGCCTCGATCTCCGGGCCGAGCGGCAGCCGCGGCTCGCGGGTGGGACCGCCGGGGCGGCCGACGATGTCCATCGAGAGCTTGATCGCCTGGACGAACTCGGTCTTGGAGTCCCAGCGCAGCAGCGGGTGCAGGGCCTTGTAGAGCGGCAGCGCGACGTCCAGGTCGTGGGCGACGGCGGCCTGGTACAGGGCGACGCTCGCGGCCGGCAGGGCGTTCGGGTACCCGGCGATCCAGCCGACCGCGCCGGCCAGGGCCAGCTCCAGCAGCACGTCGTCGGCGCCGATCAGCAGGTCGAGCCCGGGGGCCAGCTCGGCGATCTCGTACGCCCGGCGGACGTCGCCGCTGAACTCCTTGACGGCGACGATCGAGCCCTCGCCGTGCAGCCGCGCCAGCAGCGCGGGGACGAGGTCGACCTTGGTGTCGTACGGGTTGTTGTAGGCGACGACCGGCAGGCCGGCCTTGGCCACCTCGGCGTAGTGGGCCCGGACGGCGTCGTGGTCGGCGCGGTAGGCGTTCGGCGGCAGCAGCAGGACGGAGCCGGCGCCCGCCTCGGCGGCCTGCTCGGTCCAGCGGCGGGACTCGGCACTGCCGTACGCGGCCACCCCGGGCATCACCCGGGAGCCGTCGCCGGCCGCCTCGACGGCGACCTCGACGACCTTGGCCCGCTCCTCGGCGGTGAGCGTCTGGTACTCCCCCAGGGAGCCGTTGGGGACGACGCCGTCGCAGCCCGAGTCGATCAGCCAGCGGACGTGCTCGGCGTAGGCGTCGTAGTCGACGGAGTGGTCCGGGCGCAGCGGGATCGTGGTGGCGACCATGATGCCGCGCCAGGGACGGGTGGTGTCGTGCGGGGTGTGGGACACAGCTGACTCCTTGGTGAGGTGTGACATTTTATTAGACGTCGCAGGCGGAGACAAGAGCCCCGCGCCACGTGTTCAGGGGGCCGGCGGACCGGCCGCGAGCTGCGAGAGCGGGACGGGGCAGGACAGCGGGCGGCTGTCCGCCCGCGACTCGCCGGCACCGGAGAGGCAGGCCACCGCCGGACCGCACATCCGGCCCTGGCACCAGCCCATCCCGGCCCGGGTGAGCAGCTTGACGGTCCGCGCGTCGCCCGCGCCGAGCTCCTCCACCGCCTCGGTGATCCGGGCCACCGGCACCTCCTCGCAGCGGCAGACGTCGGTGTCCGGGCGCAGCCACCCCGTCCAGCCGGGGCCGGGCCGGTGCGCCGCCGCCATCAGCTCGGCGAAGGCGCGCAGCCGGGCACGGCGGCGCAGCAGCGCCGTCCGGGCCGGGGCCCCGGCGACCGCGTGGGCCGCCAGCTCCCCCTCGGCGATCGCCAGGTCGGCGCCGCCGACCCCGCAGGTCTCGCCGGCCGCCCAGAGGCCGGGGAGGGTGGTCCGCAGCCGGGCGTCCACCGCGAGGGCGACGGCCCCGTCGGGCGTCGTCCTGGTCGCGGCGCCCAGCTCGGTGGCCAGCTCGATCTGCGGCAGCAGCCCGTGGCCGACGGCGAGCGCGTCGCAGGCGATCCGGCGCTCGGTACCGGGCACCGGCCGCCAGTCGGCGTCCAGCCGGGCGACGGTGACGGCCGTGACCCGGTCGGTGCCGTGCGCCTCGACGACGGCGCTGCGCCGGCGCAGCCGGACGCCGTGGCGCAGCAGCGCGGCGCCGTGGCCGGCGCCCTCGACGAGCTTGGCCGGGACGGCGGCCAGCACGTCGGGGCGCCGCGCGTAACCGAGGTAGCCGGTGGCCTCGACCACCTCGGGCACCTCAGCCCCGGCGGTGACCAGCGAGGACGCCGCCGCGAGCAGCAGCGGCCCGCTGCCGGCCACCACGATCCTCCGGCCCGGCAGCACCAGGCCCGCCTTGAGCATGGCCTGCGCCCCACCGGCGGTGACCACCCCGGGCAGCGTCCAGCCGGGGAACGGCAGCTGCCGCTCATAGGCGCCGGTGGCCAGCAGGACGGCGGCGGCCCGGACGGTGGCCCGCTCGTCGGCGGCCGGCCCGAGGGTGGCGTGCACCGCCCAGCCGGTGTCGGCCGGGCGCTCCAGGGCCCAGACCTGGTGACCGCCCAGGAGGTCCACCCGGCCGGTGCGGCGGTGCGCCGCGAGCCGGTCGGCCAGCCCGGTGTAGACGGACCAGCCGTGGTGCAGCCGGTCGGGCCGGGTGGCGCCCAGCCCGGGCGCGGGGTGGCGGTAGTACTGGCCGCCGGTGCGCGGGCCGGCGTCGAGCAGGGCGCAGCGCAGGCCGAGGTCGGCGGCGGCCACGGCCGCGGCGAGGCCCGCCGGGCCCGCACCGATCACGGCGAGGTCGTAACCGCCCCGCTCGGCGGGCCCGGACGCCGCGGACAGCCCGGACGGCTCGGACGCTTCGAACGCATCAGACGGTTCAGACGGTTCAGACGGCGAGGTCGGCACGGCCGTTGCCCTCCTGGGTGGTGACGACGGTACCGGGCTCGGCCGGCACCAGACAGGTGCGCTGGTTGGGGCGGCCGTCCACGACGGCCAGGCAGTCGAAGCAGGCGCCGATCCCGCAGAACGCCCCGCGCGGCCTGCCGCCGACCCGGGTGGTGCGCCAGGCCAGCACGCCGTCCGCCCAGAGCGCGGCGGCGATCGACTGGCCGGGCAGGGCCGGCACCGGCCGGCCGTCGAAGTCGATGGTGTGGGCGGGCCCCGGCTCCGCCCCGACCAGCGCGGCCGGGGTCCGGCGTCGCATCGGCGGGTTCATCCGCGCGTTCTCCATTCCGAAGTTCCTCTGATCCGCCCGCGCGGTCCTGCACCGCTCGGCCGCCCCACCCGGCCCGTCCGTCCCTGAGCCCGTCCGTCCCCGAGCCCGTCCGTCCGCGGACGGGCTCACGCCCCGACCGGGAAGCGGTCCGCCCGGAACGGCGCGAGGTCCAGCTCCGGCCGCTTGCCGGTGAGCTGCTCGCTGATCAGCAGCCCGGTCGCCGGGGCGAGCCCGATGCCCGCCCCTTCGTGGCCGCAGGCGTGATGGAGCCCCGGCACCCTCGGGTCGGCGCCGATCGCGGGCAGGTGGTCCGGCAGGTACGGGCGGAACCCCCGGTAGGCGCGGACCACGCTGACGTCGGCGAGCACCGGGAAGAGCGCGGCGGCCTGCGCGGCGAGCCGGTGCAGCACCTCCACCGAGAGGGTCCGGTCGAAGCCGACCCGCTCCCGGCTGGCGCCGATCAGCACCGGACCGCCGGGGGTGCCCTCGACCACCGCCGAGGTCTGCAGTGCGGCCGAACCGCTGGCCACGTCCGCGACGTAGTCGGCCGCGTAGACCTTGCGCCGGACGATCCGCGGCAGCGGCTCGGTCACCAGGACGAAGCCCCGCCGGGGCAGCACCGGCAGGTGCACGCCGGCCAGCGCGGCCAGCTCGCCGCCCCAGGTGCCGGCGGCGTTGATCACGGCCGGCGCCGCCAGCCGGCGCCGGTCGGTGACGACGCCGCGTACGGCGCCGTCCGGCCCGGTGGTCACCGCCCGGACGGTCTCGCCGGTGTGCAGGACCGCGCCCGCGCGGCGGGCGGCGCGCAGCAGGTGCGCGGCGGCCAGGGCGGGCTGGACCTGGGCGTCCTGGGGGTAGAGGAACCCGCCGGCCAGCCCGGGGGCGAGGTGCGGTTCGAGTTCGCGCAGCCGCTCGCCGGGGATCTCCTCGGCGGTGACGCCGACCGTCCCCTGCTCGGCGGCGAAGGCGCGCAGGGCGTCCTGGCGGGCCGGGGTGTCGGCGACCACCAGACCGCCCTTGGGCTCGTACTCGACGGCGGCGCCGAGCTCCTCGGCGAGCTCGCGCCAGAGCCGGGTGGACAGCAGCGCGAGGTCGAGTTCCGGCCCGGGCTCCTTGTCGGAGACCAGCAGATTGCCCTCACCGGCGCCGGTGGTACCACCGGCGACCGGGCCCCGGTCGATGACGGCGACGGCGAGCCCGGCGCGGGCGGCGTAGTAGGCGCAGGCGGCACCGACCACGCCGGCGCCGACCACGACGACATCCAGGGGAGGTCTCTGAGGCGTGGACACCGCAGTAATATGTCACATGCCATCGTGCCTGCCAAGAGCGCCCCGCCGACCGGTCAGCTCCGGGCCGGGAGGCCGGCCCCGGAACCCCCCGCACGGCGCCCCACCGGCGGCTTCCCTCGACGGCGGGGCCCACGCGAAAGACCCCGGCCCCGCCGGGAGACGGCGGGGCCGGGGTCTTTCGAGGCGGGTCAGCCCATCACGTGATGTCGTCCATCTGCTCGTGCCGGGCGGCTGTGACCGGCGCCGGGATCACCGGCGTGCCGGAGGCCTCGACGGCCTCCGTGCCCCCCACCGGCTGCACCGAGAGGTCCAGGTGCGAGGCCTCCTCGTCGTCCAGCCCGAGGTCCGGGTTGCGACGGGCCTTGCGCCGGTCGTTCACGATGGCGATCCCGACCGCGACGAAGTACAGCGCCCAGATCGGCGCGGCCAGCACCAGCATGCTGACGGGCTCGGCGCTCGGCGTCGCGAAGGCGGCGAAGACGGTGATCGCCAGCACCATTCCGCGCCACCAGCCGAGCAGCCGCCTGCCGGTGACCATGCCGACCATGTTCAGCATCACCAGCAGCAGCGGGAACTCGAAGGCGAGGCCGAAGACCAGCACCATCCGGGTCGCGATGTCGAGGTAGTCCTCGGGCGGCAGGATCGGCGTGGTGTTGTTCGGGGTGAACGAGATCAGCACGTCGACCGTGGTCGGCAGGACCAGGATGGCGCAGGTCACGCCGGCCAGGAACAGCGGCGCCCCGCAGGCCATGAAGATGATCGTGTACTTCTTCTCGTGCCGGTGCAGACCCGGCGCGACGAAGGCCCAGACCTGGTAGAGCCAGACCGGCACGGCCGCGACCACACCGGCCGTCAGCGACACCTTGAGCATCCAGGTGAAACCGGCGGTCAGACCGATGTTGGAGACCTGGGCGCACTTGCCGTGGTACTGGTCGGCGGTCTCCACGGTGCAGTGCGGCAGCGGCTTCAGCAGGAAGTCTTCGAGCTGCTTGTGGTAGATCGCAGCGACGATCGTGATGACCACGATCGCCAGGACCGACTTGACCACCCGGTTCCGCAGTTCCCGCAGGTGGTCGGCGAGGGCCATCCGCCCCTCAGGATCCTTGGACGTCTTCGACGCCTTCGAGAGCTTGCTCAACCCCGGTCCTCAACTCGTGCGTCGAGCCCCGCCGGTCGACGGGCCTCACTAGTCGCTTGCGTCACGTGCACCCCGTGCGCCGCGGACCGCTCAACGCGGGCCGCCACCGTCCGTTCCCGTCCCGGTGGGCTGCTCGGCCACCGGCCGGGCCGTCCCGGACGCCCCCGGCGCGGCCTGGATCGTCTTCGCGGGGTCGGCCGCGACGGCGGGCGCGGGCTGGGCCGGCGCGCTCTCGTCCGCCGCACCGTCCGAACGCATCGCCTTGGTCTCGCTCTTCAGGATCCGCATGGACTGGCCGAGCGAGCGCGCCAGGTCGGGCAGCCGCTTGGCGCCGAAGAGCAGAATGGCAAGAACCACGATCACCAGGATCGCGGTCGGCGAGATCCGCATGTTCGACCACCTTCAGTCATGGCGGCACACCGGCAGGCCACCGCTGCGGGGATGGTAACCGCTGCGAGTGACGCCCTGACGACGGCCGCCCGAACAGGACAGCGGCCCCCGTCGCACTTCAGGAGCCTGCTGAGAGCGTAACCCGCCCGAACCTCCGGGCAGCAGCCCCCGTACCCCCGAAGTCCTCGCGACGGTCAACCGTCACCGGCCGCCCGCCCGGGCCGGCCGCCCGCTCAGCGGCCCGGAACCGCCGCGGCGAGGTCGCCGGCCGCCTCGGCCAGCGCCCGGGAGGCGGTGTCCACTCCCTTGGCCAGCGTCCGCACGTCCAGCCAGAGCCGGATCGCGAGGACACCGAGGACCAGCAGACCGGCGGTGGCGAGCAGGACGGCGGCGACGAGCATCCAGGACATGGCCCCCACCCTATCCGCCGGCTTCGGCCCGACCCGTCCCGCCCGACGGCAGGACGGCCCCCGCCGCACCCGGCCCCCCGGCCGGGACGAGGCGCATCGTCCGCACCCCGGCGCCGGTCAGCGCCGCCACGATCTTCTCCCCCGCCTGCTTGCGGACCGAGGCGCCGCAGAGCGGGCAGCCGAAGCTGTAGTGCGACTGGGCCGGCGTCCGGCCCAGCGTGAGGCGGAACTCCTCGGCGGGCAGCTCCACCTTCTCCCGGCACTCCGAGCAGTAGACCTTGAATCTGGTACCCGGCTCCACGGCTCAGACCTGCCCCTCCCCGTAGCCGGCCAGCGCCTCCAGCGCCGCCGACCGCGCCTGCTCGGCGAGCGCCGGCGGCGAGACGATCCGCCCGTCCCGGCCGAGCCGCAGCGCCAGCGGGCGCAGCTGGGACGGGTCGGCGCTGCGCAGGGTGATCCGCAGCCCGCCGTCGGGCAGTTCCTCGGCCCGGTCGTGGGTGTAGTACTCGGCCACCCAGCGCCCGCCGGAGGACACCTCGACCACCACCTCGGGGTCGGTCGCGGACGGGTTGACCAGCCCGCCCGAGAGGTCGCGCGGCTCCCGCCTGGGCGGGTCGGAGGGGATGTCCAGCACCTTGATCTCGGCGACCCGGTCGAGCCGGAACATCCGGTGGTCCTCGGAGGTCCGGCACCAGGCCTCCAGGTACGTGTGGCCCTCGGTGAGCAGCCGGATCGGGTCGACCTCGCGCTCGGTCATGCCACCGCGCCCGTGCGAGTAGTACCGCAGCCAGAGCCGCCGGCCCTCGCTCAGCGCACGGTCGATGTCCGCGAAGACGTGGCTCTCCGCCTCGAAGGTGACACCGACCCGGGCGCTGCCCTCGGCGCTGTCCCCGGCGGCGTTCTCGATCTTGGCGACGGCCCGGGTGAGCGCCTCCCGGTCACCGGCCCGCAGACCGGGCAGGCCCGCCACCGCGCGGGCGGCGACCAGCAGCGCGGTCGCCTCGTCCGCGGCCAGCCGCAGCGGCTGGGCGACGTCGTCGACGTTGTGCCACCAGATCCGCTCGCCGTCGGTGTCGATGTCGAGCAGGTCACCGCCGCGGAAGCTGGTGCCGCACATCGGCAGCACGTTGAGGTCGCCGATCAGCTCGCGCTCGGTGATCCCGAAGGCCCGGGCCACCTCGGCGACCTCGGCGCCGGGCCGCTCGCGCAGGTAGGTGACCAGCGAGAGCATCCGCCGGGTCTGGTCGATCGCGTTGCTCATGCCCGCACTCCTTCAGCACTCTCCACCGCGGCGCCCTCGGCGCCGCCCGCCCCGGCCACCGCGCGCAGCCGCTCGATCACGTCGGCGCGCAGTTCCTCGGGGCCGATCACCAGCACGTCCGGCCCGAACTCGGCGAGGTCGGCGCCGAGCCCGTTGCCGTACGGGATCTCCAGCTCGTCCCAGCCCTCGTCGGCCGCGGACTGCGGCCGGGTGCTCAGCGCCTTGGTGCGCAGCGGGAAGCCGGCCCCGCGGCGGACCCTGACGACCGCCGTCGCGGTGGCGCCCTCACCGGCGAACTTGGCGACCGTGGCACGGACGTCGACGTGCTCGGGGACGGTGCCGAGGAACGCCCCGGAGCGGGTGCGGACCTTCCCGGTGATCCGGCTGAGCCGGAAGACCCGGGCGTCGGAGCGGTCGCGGTCCCAGCCCGCCAGGTACCAGTGGCCGCGCCAGCACTCCAGCGCCCAGGGCTCCACGGTGCGCTGCTCGGCGGCGGCGGCGCCGGCCTTGCGGTACTCGAAGGTGACCGGGCGGCGGTCGCGGGCGGCGGTGAGCAGCGGTTCGAACGCGGCCTCCCGGGCGGGGATGCGCGGTTCGAGGGCGCTGCGGCTCTCGGTCTCGGTGAACGGGACGCCGGCGGCGCGCAGCTTCTGCAGGGCGCCGCTGGCCGCGCCGGACATCTTGGCCTGCTGCCAGACCCGGGCGGCGAGGGTGAGCGCGGCGGCCTCCTCGGCGTCGAGGGCGATCTCCGGCAGCCGGTTGCGGTCGGCGCGGGCGAGGTAGCCGAGCTCGCCGTCCAGGGCGTTCTCGTCGACGTCGATGACCAGACCGAGTTCGCGCAGGTCGTCCTTGTCCCGCTCGAACATCCGGTTGAAGGCGTCCTCGCTGCTGTTCTGCCAGGCCTCGCGGTACGCCTCGATGGATTCCCGCAGCTCCTTCTTGGAGAGCGGACGTCTGGTGTTCATCAGGCACAGGGCGAGATTCATCAGCCGCTCTGCCTTGGCGATCGCCATCGCTGACCCTTCCGGTGTGCCGCGCCGCGCGCGGGGTGCGCCCGCCGGGCGGTGGTCGACCCGGCGGGACCGACCGTACCGGTAGCGGTACGCACTGCAAAAGCCGAGTCCGCGAACGCGCGAGGGCCGCACCCCCGGGGTGGGGGTGCGGCCCTCGGTCACGACCGGCTCAGACGCCCAGCAGGTCGACGACGAAGATCAGGGTCGAGCCCGCCGGGATCAGCGGGGACGGCGACTGGTTGCCGTACGCCAGGTGCGCCGGGATGACCAGCTCGCGGCGGCCGCCGACCTTCATGCCGACGACGCCCTGGTCCCAGCCCTTGATGACGCGGCCGGCGCCGAGCGGGAACTTGAAGCTGCTGCCGCGGTTCCAGCTGGCGTCGAACTCCTCACCGGACTCGAACGTGACGCCGACGTAGTGCACCTCGACGACCTGGCCCGGCTTGGCCTCCTCGCCGGTGCCGACCTCGATGTCGCGGATCTGCAGCTCGGTGGGCGCGTCGCCGCCCGGGAAGTCGATCTCCGGCTTCGTCTTGTTGCTCACATCTGCCTCTTCTCGCGGTTGGTTCGGTTCATGACCAGGCGGCGGGCACCCGTACCCGGTCCGTTACCCGGACCACGGTACGGGCGCCCGCCGCCCGTGCGGGCTCGGCCACGCGGCCGGTCCCGAAGGTCACACACCCACCATTGTCACCCGAAAGTGGATCAGCCCTGACCCGCATCGAGAATGTCGACGACGAACACCAGGGTGGAGTTGGCCGGGATGTCGCCCTGCGCCTGGTCCTTGTAACCCAGCGAGGCGGGGATGACCAGCTCGACGCGGCTGCCCACGGTCTGGCCCTCCAGACCCTGGTCCCAGCCCGCGATGACCTGGCCGCCACCGACCGGGAACGAGAACGCCTGGCCCTTGCTCAGCGAGGAGTCGAAGACCTTGCCGTCCTTGAACAGCGCGCCGGTGTACTGGACGACGACCTTCTCGCCCTTCTCCACCTTCGGGCCGGTGCCCTTGATCAGGACGTGCGACTTCAGCTCGGTCGGGTCGGCGGCGCCGGGGACCGGGGTGATGTCGGCCGGCTTCTTGCCGTTGTCCTTCACCTGCGGGAAGTCCGCGGGCGGCGGGGTCACGGTGCCGCTGAGCACCGCGTCGGGCGCGTTGCTGTTGCGGATGTCGATGACGAAGACCAGGTTGTCCTTGGCCCCGATCGACATGTTCGGGTTGCCCTGCGCGCCGAACGCGGCGGCCGGCGGGGCCACCACGAGCACCCGGCTGCCGGCCTTCTTGCCGACCACGGCCTGGTCCAGCGCCGGGATCAGCGCGTCGGTGCCGGCCTGGAAGATCTGCGGCTTGCCCGCGTCGTCGTACGAGCTCGGGATGTCCTTGCCCGTCGTCCAGTCCTTGGCGGTGTAGTCGACCGAGGTCCAGGAGTTCTTCTCGACCTTGGGGCCGGTGCCCTCGGAGAGGACCTTGACCACGAAGCTGCCGTCGGCCTGGTCGCCGGGCACCTCGATGCCGGCCTTCTTGCCGAACTCGCCGGTGATGGTCGGCAGCACCTTGGCGGTGTCCTTGATCGGCGGCACCGGCTCGGCGGACGGCGTCGGCGGCGCGGACTTGGCCGCGTCGGCCTGCGTGGTGGTGTCCGACTTGGACCCGCCGTCGCGATTCACCACGTACAGCGTGATGCCGCTGCCGACCAGCAGCAGGGCCAGCACGGTGCCGAGCACCACGCCCAGCCTGCCGACCCCGGGCGGGTTCTCGTCGTACCCGGCCTCCGAGGTGTCCTGGCGGCGCACGTTCGAGGCGAAGATCTGCGGGGCCTCGTCGGTCTTCGTCCCGCCCGCGGCCCGCTTCGCCTGGGCCTCGTCCGGCCGCACCCAGCCGGGCGAGTGCTTCAGGATCGACGGCGGGACGACGATCGACTCACCGTCGCCGGGCAACGGGCCACCGGGCCGCGAGTCGGCCGGGTCACCGGCGGAGTTTCCGTTCGCGGTGCCGGCCCCGCCCGGGCTCGACGCTTTCTCAGACATGACTCCCCATCCATCTCGCCACGAGGTCTTCGAGGTCTTCGGCCGGCGTGGTGAGCGCCGGAGTGCTGTCGCACTGCCGCCCGGAACCCGGACGCCGACGGCGCCTACCACAGTGCGAGGGCAGTATGACAGGTCAGGATGAGGGCGGACGCTTCCGTGTGCGAGCGCCCGCCCAAGCGTACGGACCCCACCCGTCACTTCCTAGGGTCTGCCGGCACCCAGGGCCGGCCGGGGCGCCCGGTCAGACCGCCTCAAGGATGTCGATCACGAAGACCAGCGTCGAGTTCGGCGGGACGGAGCCCTGCGCCTGGTCCTTGTACCCGAGGGCCGGCGGCACCACCAGCTCCACCCGGCTGCCGACGGTCTGGCCGACCAGCCCCTTGTCCCAGCCCTCGATCACGCTGCCGGTGCCGATCTGCAGCGCCTGCGCGCCGCCGTGGCTCCAGGACGAGTCGAACTGCTGGCCGTTGCTCCAGAGCACCCCGGTGTACTGCACGACCAGGGTCTGGCCGGACTTCACCGGCTTGCCCTCGCCCTTGATCAGCACGGCCTGCTGGAGGTCGGTGGGCGCGGCCTGGCCGGGCGGGATGGTGATCGTCACAGCGGCCTTGCCGTTGTCCTTCACCTGCGGGAGGTTCGCCGGCGGCTGGGTCATCGTGCCGGAGAGCGTGGAGTCCTGCGGCAGGCTCTCCATGATGTCCAGCACGAACACCACGGTGTCGCCCGGCGCCACCCCGAGCTGGTTGTTGCCCTGGGTGCCGAACGCCGCGGCCGGCGGGGCCACCACCAGCAGCCGGCTGCCGACCTTCTTGCCGATCACGCTCTGGTCGAAGGCGGGCACCAGCTGCCCGCTGCCCGCCTGGTACAGCTGCGGCTTGCCGCCCTCGTCGTAGGAGCTGGGCAGGTCCTTGCCCGTCGTCCAGTCCTTCGCCGAGTAGTTCACCGTCACCCAGTCGCCCTTGTTGACCGTGGAGCGGTCGCCCTCACTGACGGTGTTCACCACGAACTGACCGCTCGGCGCGCCGTCCGGGATGGTGATGGTGGCCTTGCTCCCGAACCCGCCGCCCGACAGGGTCGGCATCGGCGAGGCCTCGTTCACGGGCGCGGGCACCGTGGGGGCCGCGCTGGACGCCGTGGGCGTCGCCGGGCTGGTCGCCTTGGTGGAGCTGCTGCAGGCGACCGCCAACAGCAGGGGCAGGGTGAGAAGCAAACCGGCGGTGCGGCGCACGGTGTTCCTAACTGTCGGTCAAAGTCGGTTCTCCGGACTCGACGGACAGCGTATTCCCCGACGTCGTCCGGCCCCGGTAGACACCACCGGGGCCGGACACCGCAAAGATCACATCGGGACGGGCCCTCACATGCCCGCGATCAGCTTCTCCACTCGCTCGTCCACCGAACGGAACGGGTCCTTGCAGAGCACCGTCCGCTGGGCCTGGTCGTTCAGCTTCAGGTGCACCCAGTCGACCGTGAAGTCCCGGCGCTGCTCCTGCGCCCGGCGGATGAAGTCGCCGCGCAGCCGGGCCCGGGTGGTCTGCGGCGGCACGGACTTGGCCTCGAAGGTCTTGAGGTCGGTGGTCATCCGCTTCGCCTGGCCCTTGCCCTGGAGCAGGTAGAACAGGCCGCGCCGGCGGTGGATGTCGTGGTACGCGAGGTCGATCTGGGCCACCCGCGGGTTGGACATGCTCATCTGGTGCTTCTCGCGGTAGCGCTCGATGAGCTTGTACTTCATGATCCAGTCGATCTCGGTGGCCACCCCGTCCAGCCGGTCGGTGCGGATCGCCTCCAGGGTGCGGCCCCAGAGGTCCAGCACCAGGGCGATGGTGCCGGTGTTGATGCCCTTGCGGTCGGCGAACTCCAGCGCCTTGCTGTAGTACTCCTCCTGGATGTCCAGCGCGCTGGCCTCCCGGCCGTTGGCGAGCCGGACCTGGTGGGTGCCGGTGAGGTCGTGGCTGACCTCGCGGATCGCCCGGATCGGGTTCTCCAGGGTGAGGTCGCGCATCACCACGCCGGCCTCGATCAGCCGGAGCACCAGGTCGGTGGCGCCGACCTTGAGCAGCGTGGTGGTCTCGGACATGTTGGAGTCGCCGACGATGACGTGCAGCCGGCGGTAGCGCTCGGCGTCGGCGTGCGGCTCGTCGCGGGTGTTGATGATCGGGCGGGAGCGGGTGGTCGCGGAGCTGACGCCCTCCCAGATGTGCTCGGCGCGCTGGCTGACGCAGAACACCGCGCCGCGCGGGGTCTGCAGCACCTTGCCGGCGCCGCAGATCAGCTGGCGGGTCACCAGGAACGGGATCAGTACGTCGGCCAGCCGGGAGAACTCGCCGTGCCGGGCCACCAGGTAGTTCTCGTGGCAGCCGTAGGAGTTTCCGGCCGAGTCGGTGTTGTTCTTGAACAGGTAGACGTCCCCCGCGATGCCCTCCTCGTGGAGCCGCCGCTCGGCGTCCACCAGCAGTCCTTCGAGGATGCGCTCGCCCGCCTTGTCGTGCGTCACCAGCTCGACGACGTCGTCGCACTCGGGAGTGGCGTACTCGGGGTGGGAGCCCACGTCGAGGTAGAGGCGGGCGCCGTTGCGCAGGAACACGTTGCTGCTGCGGCCCCAGGAGACAACGCGGCGGAAGAGGTAGCGCGCCACCTCGTCCGGTGACAGCCGTCGCTGACCCCGGAACGTGCAGGTGACGCCGTACTCGTTCTCCAGCCCGAAAATTCGACGGTCCATGGCACCTTCTCTCGAAGGAATCACCGGTTTCGGCCGGTGCGCGGATCGGGATCCTGAACTCTGCGGCACCGGGCCGCAGCTGGCCTTGTAGGCCGATCCCCTGCTTCGGCAACGGGCAGGGCTCGTCCGGGGGCGCCGGCCGTCAGGTCGGCGTGGAGCCCCACGGTCTCGACCGCTGGGGAGGAGTCACGAGGCGTCCGTTCTCTGCGTGGGCCACCGGAGGGGGCCCGTACGGCGGCGGGCGACGGCCGCCGTACGGGACTCCTCCGCACTGCTAGTCGGACTGGTCCGGTACGTCCGACACGTCCGACCGGTCGGCCGGCGGCTTGGCCGCCGGCTTCTCGTCCTCGTCCGCCTCGGCGGACTCGTCGCCGTCGAGCAGCCGGGCGAGCTGGCCGCCCAGGATGCGCTTGAACTTGCGCTGCTGGAAGCGCTGGCGGTCCAGGACCGCCACCTCCAGCTGCTCGGGGGTCATGGTCCGCGGGGTGCCGCCGTTGGGGTCCCGGGCGAGCGAGTCCACCGCGACCTTGATCGCGTCGGTCAGGGACAGCCCGCTGCGGTGCCGCTGGCCCAGGTAGTTGCCGATCGAGTCGGCGTTGCCGCCGACCACCACGTAGTTCTTCTCGTCGACGACCGAGCCGTCCGGGGTGAGCCGGTAGATCTGGTCCTCGTCCGGGGTGCGGCCGACCTCGGCCACGATCAGCTCGACCTCGTACGGCTTCTCGCCGACCGAGGAGAAGATGGTGCCGAGCGTCTGGGCGTAGACGTTGGCCAGGCCCCGGGCGGTGACGTCGGCCCGGTCGTAGGAGTAGCCGCGCAGGTCGGCGTAGCGGACGCCGCCGATCCGCAGGTTCTCGAACTCGTTGTAGCGGCCGACCGCCGCGAAGGCGATCTTGTCGTAGATCTCGGAGACCTTGTGGAGCGCCCGGGAGGTGTTCTCCGCGACGAAGACGATGCCGTCGGCGTAGGTGAGCACGACCACGCTGCGACCACGCGCGATGCCCTTGCGGGCGTACTCCGCGCGGTCCGCCATGGCCTGCTGGGGCGAGACGTAGAACGGTGTCGACACCGGCGGTCGTCCCTTCCTTGGTAGGTGTGGCTAGAGCAGCGGGGCCTGCGGGCCGTTGGGGCGGATGAGGCGCTCGTCGGTGATCGAGACGGCGATCGCGGAGACCTCGGCCTCGGTGAGCCGGCGGAAGCCGTCCTCGGTGATCAGCGAGACGATCGGGAAGATCTTCCGGGCGAGGTCCGGACCGCCGGTGGCGGAGTCGTCGTCGGCCGCGTCGTAGAGCGCCTGGACGACCAGGGTGGCGGCCTGCTCGGCGGTCAGGTCCGCGCGGTAGAGCTTCTTCATCGAGCCGCGGGCGAACACCGAGCCGGAGCCGGTGGCGGCGAACCCGCGCTCCTCGGAGCGGCCGCCGGTGACGTCGTAGGTGAAGATCCGGCCGCGACCGAGGTCGAGGTCGTAACCGGCGAAGAGCGGGACGACCGCGAGGCCCTGCATCGCCATGCCGAGGTTGCCCCGGATCATGGTGGTGAGGCGGTTGGCCTTGCCCTCCAGCGAGAGCACGGTGCCCTCGATCTTCTCGTAGTGCTCCAGCTCCAGCTGGAACAGCCGGACCATCTCGACGGCGAGGCCGGCGGTGCCGGCGATGCCCACCGCGCTGTACTCGTCGGCCGGGAAGACCTTCTCGATGTCACGCTGGGCGATCACGTTGCCCATGGTCGCCCGGCGGTCACCGGCGATGACCACACCGCCGTCGAACACCGCCGCGACGATCGTCGTCCCGTGCGGGGCCTCGACGACCGCTCCCACGGGCAGCTCGCGGCGCCCGGGGATCAGCTCCGGCTGGTGGTCGGCCAGGAAGTCGAGGAACGACGAGGACCCCGGGGTCAGGAAGGCAGCCGGTAGACGCCCGGTGCCACGAGTGTTGGCTTCCACACGATTCCTTCCAGGTAGCTTGAAGCGCACGCTGCCCGCACCCTACCCGCCGACGATCACCGTCCATGCGTGGTGGGCCGGACCGGGGCGGACGGGCGGCCGTTGCCGCCCGTCCGCCCTCGGCGGTCGCGACCGTGAATTCCCTGAATGCCCGAACGGGGCTACTCGCCGCCCTTTTGCACGAATTGGCGTACAAAATCCTCGGCATTCGACTCGAGGACCTCGTCGATTTCGTCGAGAACCGCGTCGACGTCGTCGCCGAGCTTTTCCTGGCGCTCCTTGAGGTCGTCGGAATTCTGCGCTTCCGCGGCCTGCTCCTCGACCTCCTCGGAGGAGCGGTTCGCCCGCTGCTGGCCGCCGTCGGTGTCCTTGCTCGCCATTTCCCTCACCCCGCTCGATCTGTCTGGCACGGTTTGGTCGCTGCTTGCTGCACCGACCCTATACACAGGGCGCGGCTACCGCTTCCGGTTTGCCGTGGCGCTTCCTGTCCAACACCCGCTGTCACCCCGGATGATTCCCATTCGGCGGACGTTCACCCGTGGTGATCGAAAAGTTACCCGCCGGCCAGCACCCGGAGCAGGTCCTCGGCCGTGCGGCAGCGGTCCAGCAGCTCCTTGACGTGGTTGCGGGTGCCGCGCAGCGGCTCCAGCGTCGGGACCCGCTGGAGCGAGTCGCGGCCGGGCAGGTCGAAGATCACCGAGTCCCACGAGGCGGCTGCCACGTGGTCCGCGTACTGCTCCAGACAGCGCCCGCGGAAATAGGCCCTGGTGTCCTCCGGAGGCTTGGAGACGGCCCGCTCGACCTCCTCGTCGGTCAGCAGCCGCTCGAACCGCCCACGGGCCACCAGACGGTTGTACAGGCCCTTCTCGGGCCGTACGTCGCTGTACTGCAGGTCGACCAGGTGCAGCCGGGAGTTGTCCCACTCCAGCGCGTCGCGGCTGCGGTAGCCCTCCAGGATCTCCCGCTTGGCGATCCAGTCCAGCTGCCGGGAGAGCGACATCGGATCGCGCTCCAGCCGCCCCAGCACGTCCTCCCAGCGCGCCAGGACGTCCACCGTCTGCTCGTCGGCGTCGGTGCCGAAGCGGTCCTCGACGTACTTGCGGGCCAGCTCGAAGTACTCCAGCTGGAGCTGGACGGCGGTGAGCCGGCGCCCGTTGCGCAGCGTGATGAGGTGCTTCAGCGACGGGTCGTGGGAGATCCGGTGCAGGGTGCGCACCGGCTGGTCGACGGCGAGGTCGGCGGCGATGAAGGAGTCCTCGATCATCGCCAGTACCAGGGAGGTGGTCCCGAGCTTGAGGTAGGTGGAGATCTCGGAGAGGTTGGCGTCCCCGATGATCACGTGCAGCCGGCGGTACTTCTCGGCGTCGGCGTGCGGTTCGTCGCGGGTGTTGATGATCGGCCGCTTGAGCGTCGTCTCCAGGCCGACCTCGACCTCGAAGTAGTCGGCGCGCTGGCTGATCTGGAAGCCGTTCGCCGAGCCGTCCTGGCCGATGCCGACCCGGCCGGCGCCGGTGACCACCTGGCGGGAGACGAAGAACGGGGTGAGGTGGCGGACGATGTCGGCGAACGGCGTCGCCCGCTTCATCAGGTAGTTCTCGTGGGTGCCGTAGGAGGCGCCCTTGTTGTCGGTGTTGTTCTTGTACAGGTGGATCGTCTGCCCGTTGGGCAGTTCCAGGGCGCGCTGGGCGGCGGCCGCCATGATCCGCTCGCCGGCCTTGTCCCAGAGCACGGCGTCGCGCGGGTTGGTCACCTCGGGCGAGCTGTACTCGGGGTGCGCGTGGTCCACGTAGAACCGCGCGCCGTTGGTGAGGATGATGTTCGCGAGGCCGATGTCCTCGTCGGTCAGCTGGCTGGCGTCCGCCACGTCGCGCGCGAGGTCGAAGCCCCGGGCGTCGCGCAGCGGATTCTCCTCCTCGAAGTCCCAACGGGCCCGCCGTGCCCGGTGCATCGCCGCCGCGTACGCGTTGACGATCTGGGACGAGGTGAGCATGGCGTTGGCGTTGGGGTGCCCGGGTACGGAGATCCCGTACTCGGTCTCGATGCCCATCACGCGCCGTACGGTCATGCGGCCCTCCTTGCCCGGTGTACCGCCCCCCACGGGCGGAACACGCTGACGTACCGCTGAACAACACCGACGCGGGCCGTGTGCCCGCGAACGGTGGGTCGAGCCTAGAACGCGGCACCGACAGGCGGGCCCCGAGACGCGCCGTCCGGCTGCGGGGCCGCGAGGCGCCACAGCCGGACGGGGTGCGTGCTGGTCCGGGGTCCGCTGCCGGCGGCCCGGAGTGGTGCGGTTACAGGTACTGCCCGGTGTTGGCGACGGTGTCGATGGAGCGGCCGGACTCGGCGCCCTGCTTGCCGGTGACGAGCGTGCGGATGAAGACGATCCGCTCGCCCTTCTTGCCGGAGATCCGGGCCCAGTCGTCCGGGTTGGTGGTGTTGGGCAGGTCCTCGTTCTCCTTGAACTCGTCCACGCAGGCGGCGAGCAGGTGGGAGACGCGCAGACCGCGCTGGCCGTGGTCGAGGAAGTCCTTGATGGCCATCTTCTTCGCACGGTCGACGATGTTCTGGATCATCGCGCCGGAGTTGAAGTCCTTGAAGTACAGGACCTCCTTGTCACCGTTGGCGTAGGTGACCTCCAGGAAGCGGTTCTCCTCGGTCTCGGTGTACATCCGCTCGACGACCGCCTGGATCATCGCCACCACGGTGGCCTCGACGGAGCCGTCGTGCTCCTTGAGGTCGTCCGGGTGGAACGGCAGCGAGCCCTTGAGGTACTTGGAGAAGATGTCCTTCGCGGCCTCGGCGTCCGGGCGCTCGATCTTGATCTTGACGTCCAGGCGGCCGGGCCGCAGGATCGCCGGGTCGATCATGTCCTCGCGGTTCGAGGCGCCGATGACGATGACGTTCTCCAGGCCCTCCACGCCGTCGATCTCGGCGAGGAGCTGGGGGACGATGGTGTTCTCCACGTCCGAGCTGACGCCCGAACCGCGGGTGCGGAAGAGCGACTCCATCTCGTCGAAGAAGACGATGACGGGGGTGCCCTCGCTCGCCTTCTCCCGGGCCCGCTGGAAGACCAGGCGGATCTGCCGCTCGGTCTCGCCGACGTACTTGTTGAGGAGCTCGGGACCCTTGATGTTGAGGAAGTAGCTCTTGCCCTGGGGCCGGCCGGTGACCTCGGCGACCTTCTTGGCGAGCGAGTTGGCCACCGCCTTGGCGATCAGCGTCTTGCCGCAGCCGGGCGGGCCGTAGAGCAGGACGCCCTTGGGCGGGCGCAGCTCGTACTCCTTGAAGAGCTCGGCGTGCAGGTAGGGCAGCTCGACCGCGTCGCGGATCTGCTCGATCTGGTTGCTGAGACCGCCGATCTGGCGGTAGTCGATGTCGGGGACCTCTTCGAGGACGAGCTCCTCGACCTCGGACTTGGGCACGACCTCGTAGACGTAGCCCGAGCGGGGTTCGAGCAGCAGGGCGTCCCCCGCCCGGATGGTGAGCTCGCGCAGCGGTTCGGCGAGGCGCACCACCCGCTCCTCGTCGGTGTGGCCGATGACCAGGGCGCGTTCGCCGTCCTCCAGGACCTCCTTGAGGGTGACGATGTCGCCGATGCGCTCGAAGGCCATCGCGTCCACGATGTTGAGGGCCTCGTTGAGCATCACCTCCTGGCCGCGCCGCAGCTCGTCGAGGTCGACGTTGGGGCTGACGTTCACGCGGAGCTTGCGCCCCCCGGTGAAGATGTCGGCGGTGCCGTCCTCGTTCTGGCTGAGGAAGGTGCCGAATCCGGCCGGGGGCTGTGCCAGCCGGTCCACTTCCTCCTTGAGGGCCACGATCTGGTCGCGGGCCTCTCGCAGGGTGGAGGCGAGCCGTTCGTTCTGGGCGGACACGCCGGCCAGGTTGGTCTGGAGCTCGACGATCCGCTCTTCGAGGATTCTCGAATTGCGCGGCGAGTCGGCGAGCTTGCGGCGCAGCACGGCGATTTCCTGCTCAAGGTACGAGACCTGAGCGGCCTCGTCGGAACCACGAGCGGGCCGGCCGGTGCTGCGGTTGTAGTCGTCATCGTGGGCTGCCACGGTCCTCACCTCCTCCGGGGAGCTGGACGCTTCCAGACCCTACCTGGGACCAGGGGTCCGTAAACCCCTAGATCAAGAAAGATGGAACGGGCGTGTCCGATCTTCGCCCTCGCGTGCTTCCCCTCTGCTTAGGGGATACCCAGCGCGCACCACCCAAAGCCGACCAGATGTATCGTCGAACGAGTCGATATCCGATCGCGACCGAGGGTCGCGGTCAGATCGTTGTACGAATGGCGGGATTGCCTCCCAATTGGGGGCGACCCGGGACAGAAACGGCAGGGGACCATGTCGGTGACCGAAGAGGCGAAGGCCGGCGAGGCGCTGGAGGTGTGGATCGACCAGGATCTGTGCACCGGCGACGGCATCTGCGCGCAGTACGCGCCCGAGGTCTTCGAGCTGGACATCGACGGCCTCGCCTATGTGAAGGGCTCGGACGACGAGTTGCGCCAGCAGCCGGGCGAGACCGTGCCGGTGCCGCTGACGCTGCTTCAGGACGTGGTGGACTCGGTGAAGGACTGCCCGGGCGACTGCATCCACGTGCGCCGGGTCTCCGACCGGGCCGAGGTCTACGGCCCGGACGCCGAGTAGCCCGGGCCGGCGGGCACCCGCCCTGAGCCCGGCGGTCACCCGCCCCGAGCCGAAGGGGCGCGCCGGTGCCGAGAGGGAGAAGCGAGGACGCCCCGAGGAACGAGGGGCGTTGGAGCGCCGACCGTCGGCGCCGGGTCAAGCGCCCCGGAGGCGAGCGGGCGAAGACCAGTCAGGCCTGCGCCAGTGGAGCGGTGGTCTGGGAGCGGACCCAGCCGGCGTCCTTGCGCGTCCAGGTGAGGTCGAGTGAGATGTCCGGGCTGAACCGCGGCACGTCGTCGCCGGAGTACCCCTGCGCGTGGCCGGTGATGGTGCCGTCGCTGCGCAGGCCGAGCCTGCCGACGGTGAGGTTCTCGCGCTCGGAGAGCAGGGTGGCCACCACGACGGGCCGGCCGTCGGGTCCGGGGCCGAGCAGGTAGACGGCGTCCGGCGGGGTGCCGTTCTCGGCCGCGCAGTGCGCGGCGGCGACGGTACCGGGCCGGCCGTCGCCGAGGTCGGCGGCGAAGCTGACGGATATCTTGACCGGGAACGGGCCGCAGTCCAGCGGGAGTTCGGCCTTGGCCGGATCGGGCGCGGCGGCGGCCGGGAGGGCCTTCACGGTGGGGCGGGCCGGTTTCGGCGTCCCGGTGGCCGGATCCGCGGCGAGCACGGTGGCCACCACGGCGGCGCAGCCGCCGATCGCGAGGGCCCAGTGCCAGGGGGCCGATCGGGCGTGTCCGGGCCCGCTGCGGGCCTGCGGTGTCTGCTGCTCAACCCTCGCCGTGACCGCGGTCTCCACCAGGCGTCCCCTCCAGTGGGTCGGTGTGAGCGAGCATCGTCCCACACCGGCGTGGACGGGGGGTGGCGCGGGTGCGGGGGTAGCACGAAGGGGTGGTACGCGGGCGCGGAACCCGCCGTACCACCCCTGGTGGACGTACCGTCAGCCGAGCTGCTCCGGCTGCTCGACGTCGCCGGTGCGGGCGGCGGCCCGGGCGGCGGCGCGCTCCTGCAGGCTCGGCTCGGCCGAGCCGTTGTCGTAGTCCTCGCCGTACGCGCCCTTGGCGGGGCGGCGGCGGCGCAGCGGCGGCTCGACGCCGTCGGCGAGGCGGCGGGAGGTGAGCAGGAAGCCGGTGTGCCCGATCATCCGGTGGTCCGGGCGGACGGCCAGGCCCTCCAGGTGCCAGGTGCGGACCATGGTCTCCCAGGCCTGCGGCTCGGTGAAGGTGCCGTGCTCGCGCAGCGCCTCGACGGTCTTCGACATCTGCGTGGTGGTGGCCACGTAGCAGCAGATGAGGCCGCCGGGGACGAGCGCCTTGGAGGCGACGTCCAGGCACTCCCAGGGGGCCAGCATGTCGAGGATGACGCGGTCGACGTCGGACTCCACCAGGTTGTCCTGGAGGTCGCCGACGGTGAGCTTCCACGCCGGGTGGGGCCCGCCGAAGTAGCGCTCGACGTTGCTCTGGGCGATGTCGGCGAAGTCCTGCCGGCGCTCGTAGGAGGCCAGCATGCCGGTGTCGCCGACGGCGCGCAGCAGGTAGGTGGAGAGCGCGCCGGAGCCGACGCCGGCCTCGACCACGCGGGCGCCGGCGAAGATGTCGGCCATGGCGAGGATCTGCCCGGCGTCCTTCGGGTAGATCACGGCGGCGCCGCGCGGCATGGACAGGACGTAGTCGGGGAGCAGGGGGCGCAGCGCGAGGTACGGGACGTTCCCCGTGGTGCGCACGACCGTGCCCTCGGGGGCGCCGATCAGCTCGTCGTGCGGGAACGCACCCTTGTGGGTGTGGAACTGGTTCCCGGCCTGGAGCGTGAACGTGTAGTGGCGGCCCTTCGGGTCGGTCAGCTGGACCTGGTCCCCGACCTGGAAGGGCCCGCGTCGGCGGGTGGCACCGGTCGGTTCGGACATGCGGACAATCCTAAGGGAAGCAGGCGCTCCGCCCGACCACGATGATCACCGGCCGGCGATCGCGGCGGTCAGCCGCCGCTCGATGTCGCTGAGCGTGGCGACGCCGTAGACCCGGCCGTCGGCCTCCACCACCAGGTACTCGGTGGCCGGGTGGGCCCGCAGCGCGCGCAGCAGGTCCTCGCCGGCGAGTTCGACGGGCAGCCGCAGACCCGGTTCGAGGTCGCGGGCCAGTGCGCCGACGGCGATCCAGGGGCGGCGGTGCTCGGGGACCTCGCGGACCTGGGACTCGCGGACCAGGCCGATCGGGTCGCCGCGGCCGTCGACCACGACGACGGCGCCGGCCTGCTGCTCACGGACCCGGCGCAGCGCCTCGCCCAGCGGGGTGTCCGCGCTGACCTCGACGCCCCGGCGGACGAGGTCGCGCAGCCGCAGGTCGGGCAGCACCTCCTTGAGCCGGGCCTGCTGCACGCCGGCGCCGGCGCCGTTCCAGATGATCACGGCCAGGACGGCGGCCAGCACGGCGTCGATCAGGGTGTCGGTGGTGGTCCGGTCGGCGCCGCGGGCGGCGCCGAGCAGCGGCAGGCCGATCAGGACGGCGACGGCCAGCACGCGGCCGGCCCAGGCGGCGGCGACGGTGCCGGTCATCGGCCGGCCGGTGACGGCCCAGACGACGGCGCGCAGCATCCGCCCGCCGTCCAGCGGGAGGCCGGGCAGCAGGTTGAAGGCGGCGACGACGAGGTTGGAGACCATCAGGCCGGTGAGCAGCACCCCGGGGACGCTGGAGAGCTCGACGGCCTGGACGGCGAGGTAGAAGACGCCGCCGAGGAGCAGCGAGAGCAGCGGGCCGACGAAGGCCAGCCAGAACTCCCGCCAGGGGCTCTCGGCCTCCTTCTCGATCTCGGAGACGCCGCCGAGGAACTGCAGCCGGATGCGGCGGACCCCGAGCCGGTAGCGGAGCGCGACCACGGTGTGGGCGAGCTCGTGGATCAGGACGGAGCCGTAGAACGCCACCGCGAAGAAGAACGCGACCAGGTAGCGGTTGGCGCCGAGCCCGGGCAGGACGTTCTCCAACTGGCCGCCGAAGACCCAGGTGATCAGCGCGGCGATGACGAACCAGGAGGGGGTGACGTAGACGGGTACGCCGAAGGGCCGGCCCATCAGGATGCCGTTGCGGCCCTCCGGCTCCTCGGGCGGCCGGGGACCGGGCCGGGAGTCGCCGTCCTGCGGGGGCCGGTCGGAGGTCTGACGCCCCCTGCTGTCGCTCACCGTGATCCCTTCGGTCGGTTCACTGTCGTGCGCCGTGCGCCGGTGCGCCCACGCTACGTGATCAGGGCCGGGTACCGTCGCGCGCCCCTCTCGCAGGGCTCATACCCACTGGGAGGCCGGTGTGGCAGCACCGTGGCAGCGGGATGACAGCTCAGGGCAATAGGGTCGGGGTATGCAGCAGACCGACACCAGCAGCGCCGTCGTGGCCCCGGCGCGTCCACCGGCGCCGCCGACCGGCCTGTCCCCGTCCCGCGCGGGGGACTTCCTGACCTGCCCGCTGCTGTACCGGCTCCGGGTGATCGACAAGCTGCCGGAGCCCCCGAGCGCGGCGGCGACCCGGGGCACCCTGGTGCACGCGGTGCTGGAGCGGCTGTTCGACAGCCCGGCGGCCGACCGGACGCCGGAGCGGGCCCTGGGGCTGCTGCGGCCGCAGTGGGAGCGGCTGCTGGGCGAGCGCCCGGAGCTGGTCTCGCTGTTCCCGGAGGACCCGGACGGCGCGGCGCTGACCCGCTGGCTGGCGGACGCCGAGAAGCTCGTCGAGCGCTGGTTCCGGCTGGAGGACCCGACCCGGCTGCATCCGGTGGAGCGGGAGCTCTACGTGGAGACGGCCCTGGAGTCGGGGCTGCTGCTGCGCGGCTACATCGACCGGGTCGACGTCGCGCCCACCGGCGAGGTGCGGCTGGTGGACTACAAGACCGGCCGGGCGCCCTCGCGGGACTTCGAGGGCAAGGCGATGTTCCAGATGAAGTTCTACGCGCTGGTGGTGTGGCGGTGGAAGGGCGTGATCCCCAAGCGGCTGCAGCTGGTCTACCTCGGCGGGGGCGGGGACGTGGTCAGCTACGACCCGGACGAGGCCGACCTGCTCGCGGTGGAGCGCAAGCTGCAGGCGCTCTGGGAGCGGATCGGCGAGGCGGTGGCCACCGGCGACTTCCCCGCGACCCGCAACCGGCTCTGCGACTGGTGCGACCACCAGGCCAGTTGCCCGGAGTTCGGCGGCACTCCCCCGCCGTACCCGCTGCCGCTGGCGCTGCCGACGGCACGAACGTCTGACGAGGACGATCCCACGGGGGATCCGATGAGCAAGGAGTCCTAGGTGACGATCCGAGTGCTGCTGGTCGACGACCAGCCGCTGCTTCGCACCGGTTTCCGGATGATCCTGGAGGCCGAGGCCGACCTGGTGGTGGTCGGCGAGGCCGGCGACGGTCAGCAGGCGCTGGACCAGGTCCGGGCACTGCAGCCCGACGTGGTGCTGATGGACATCCGGATGCCCCGGATGGACGGCGTGGAGGCGACCCGCCGGATCGCCGGCCCGGGCCGCGACGGCCCGGCGAAGGTCCTGGTGCTGACCACCTTCGACCTCGACGAGTACGTGGTCGAGGCGCTGCGCGCGGGCGCCAGCGGCTTCCTGCTGAAGGACGTGCCGGCCGAGGAGCTGGTGCAGGCGATCCGGGTGGTCGCGGACGGCGCGGCGATGCTCGCGCCGAGCATCACCCGGCGGCTGCTGGACATGTACGCCACCAAGCTGCCCTCGGGCGAGGAGGCGCCGCCGCAGGCGCTGAACGCGCTGACCGAGCGTGAGCTGGAGGTGCTGAAGCTGGTGGCGCGCGGCCTGTCGAACGCGGAGATCGCGGCGGAGCTGTTCGTCAGCGAGACCACGGTGAAGACGCACGTCGGCCATGTGCTGACCAAGCTTCAGCTGCGGGACCGGGTCCAGGCCGCGGTCTACGCGTACGAGAGCGGGCTGGTGCGCCCCGGCGCGCTCTGAGCCCGGACCGGTCCGGACATGACGGTGGCCCGTCCGCTCCCCTTGCACCCTGGGGGGAGTGGACGGGCCACCGTGCTGAGGGTCACCCGGTGGAACGGGTCACTTGCCGAGTCGGCCGATCTCCCAGAAGCGGAAGAAGCCGGTGGTGTCCACGGTCGACTCCACGCCGGTGATGTTCGAACGCGAGGCGAAGAAGGCCTTGTTCTGGAACAGCGGGATCAGCGGCGCGTTGTCGGCGACGATGCCCTGGATCTGCGCGTAGGTGGCGGCCGCGGCGGCGCGGTCGGCCTGCTTGAGGCTCTCGGGCACCAGCTTCTGGCTGATCCGCGGGTCGTCCCAGCCGTGGTGGTAGGCCCCGCCCTCGACGATCAGCGGCGCGACGTAGTTGTCCGCGTCCGGGTAGTCGGCGAACCAACCGATGGTGTAGGCCTGGTACTTGCCCTCGACCCAGCCCTTCTTGTAGACGTCCCAGTCCGCCTCGTGCTGGACGGTCACCTGGAAGACGCCGCCGGCCTCCAGCTGCTTCTTCAGCGCGTCGGCCTCGGCGCCCTCGGCGCGCGAGCGCGACCAGGTGAGGTTCAGCTTGACCGGCATCGGGACCTTGGCCGCGGTGAGGATCGCCTTGGCCTTGGTGACGTCCTGGTCGCCGTACTTGTCGAAGAAGGCGGTGTTGTGGCCGGCGACACCGGCCGGGACCATCGAGTACAGCGGCTGGACGGTGCGCGCGAAGACGTCGCGGGCGAGCGACTTGCGGTCGATCAGCTGGGCGGCGGCCTGCCGGACGGCGACGTTGCCGCCGGTCGCGTCCTTGGTGTTGAAGACCAGGTAGCGGGTGTCGTTGCTGTCGCCCTCGACGACCTGCAGGTCGCTCTTGCCGCCCTGCTGGTCGGACAGGACCTGGGCCGCGGTGTTGGGCTCCAGGCTGTTGTCGGCGAGGTCGATGTCGCCCTTGTCGAGCGCGGCCTTCAGCTCGGCCGGCTTGTCGAAGTACCGGAGGGTGAACTTCTTGTTCCGGAGCTTGGCGTCGCCGGTGTACTTGTCGTTCGGGGACAGCGCGACCTTGCCGGGGACCTTGGCACCGCCCTCGATGGTCGTGGTCTCGATCGAGTCGATCTTGTACGGGCCGGAGCCGACCAGCTTGTCGTTGGCGAGCAGCTTGTCGGCCGGGAAGACCTCCTGGTCGACGATGGCGCCCGCCGGGCCCGCGAGCTTCGCGGGGAGCGTCGCGTCCGGCGCCGAGAGGTGGAAGACCACCTCGGTGTCGCCCTTGGCCTCGACCGACTTGATCGACTCCAGCAGGCCCGCCGGGCCGCTCTGGTCGGCGATCTTCTTCGTCCGGTCGATGGAGAAGGCGACGTCGGCGGCGGTCAGCGCGTGGCCGTTGGAGAACTTCAGGCCGCCCTTGAGCGTGCAGTGGTACTGGGTGACGTCGCCGGCGGTGAACTCGCAGGACTGCGCGGCGTCCGGGCCGGGGGTGCTGGAGGCGGCCGGGTAGGACAGCAGCGACTGGAAGGTGTTGCGCAGCAGCAGCCAGGAGCCGGCGTCGTACGCGCCGGCCGGGTCCAGCGTGTTGGTGACCGAGGTGGTCCCCATCGTGATCGCCTTGTCGCCGTCCCCCTTGACGGCGTCGGTGACCGAGCCGCAGCCGGCCACCGAGACGGCCACCAGGCCGGCGCAGCCGAGCACTGCCAGTCGTTCAGCTGAAGTCTTCACGGGTCGCGTCCTTCGGGTGCGGTCCGGCCGGGGGCCGGCGGCCCGCGCTCGGTTGATCCTCCGGGGTCGTGGAGGTCGTGCACGGACCGGGCGCCGTGCGACCGCGGGCAGGACGGGGTTGCCCGTCAGCGGCGATGGCAGGGCTCGGGGGTGGGGAACGAACTGGAGTAGCGTGCCATATCGAACAGACCCCACCGATACCCGTACAGGTGACAGTTGGGACACGAGGGGGCGGTGTGGGCGCGACCATTCGACGAGTTGTCAGGCAATGCCCGTTTTCTCCCCGGGGACTCGCCGTGAGCGGACGGGGCCTACCACGTACCGGGCGGTAAGCGGTCTCCGCAATGAGACGACAATCACACTCGCGAGGCGACGAGCGAGCGGAGCAGTTCAAGATCGACGCTCTCCAGCGAGGGCAGCACCAGCCGCCCGGGGGCCGGCTCGATCGGCGCCACCGACGGCACCGCGATCACCGGGCAGCCGGCCGCCTCCGCCGCGCGGACACCGGTCGGCGCGTCCTCCACCACCACGCAGCGGCCCGGCGCCGCCCCCAGTCGCCGCGCCGCCTCCAGGTACGGGTCCGGGTGCGGCTTGGTGCGCGGCACCTCGTCCCCGGCGACCGTGAAGGCGAAGTGGTGGGCGCCCAGCGACCGCAGCACGATGTCGATCACGTGCCGGTGCGAGGCGGACACCAGGGCGGTCGGAACGCCGTGCGCGGCAAGGGTGTTGAGCAGTCGCTCGGCGCCCGGCATGAGTGGCACGCCGCCGCCCAGCAGGTCCACGAAGCGCTGGTTGATCAGGACGGTCAGATCGGCCGGCGCGAGGTCCACGCCGGTGGCGGCCAGCAGGTAGTCGATCACCCGGCTCATCGGGCCGCCGACCACGTGGGCGCGGTCGTTCTCGTCGAGCGTGTAGCCCAGCTCGGCGAAGAGCGAGGCCTCGGCCTGCCACCAGAGGTTCTCGGTGTCGACCAGCGTCCCGTCCATGTCCAGCAGCACCGCCTGGAGGCCCCGGCCGTCGCCGTGGTCGAGGGTCCGGGTGGCGGTGGAGATGGTGGTCATGGCGCGGGTCCTTCCGTCCGTGCCCCGGGGCGCTGCCCCTGGGGATGGCACAGGCCGGCCCGCTGGTGAGCGGACCGGCCCGTTCAGGATGATCCAGGATACGCCCCGCTCCGCCGAAAGGAACGAACGGTGCGCGACGCGGGGGTTACCGCGCGTTGAAGTACTTGGCCTCCGGGTGGTGGATCACGATCGCGTCCGTGGACTGCTCGGGGTGCAGCTGGAACTCCTCCGAGAGCACCACGCCGATCCGCTCGGGCCGCAGCAGCTCGGTGATCTTCGCGCGGTCCTCCAGCTCCGGGCAGGCCCCGTAGCCGAGCGAGAACCGGGCGCCCCGGTACTTCAGCGCGAACATGTCCTTGACGTCCTGCGGGTCCTCGCCGGAGAAGCCCAGCTCGAAGCGGACCCGAGCGTGCCAGAACTCGGCCAGCGCCTCGGCCAGCTGCACCGAGAGGCCGTGCAGCTCCAGGTAGTCGCGGTAGGAGTTGTTGGCGAACAGCTCGTTCGCCGCCTCGGAGATCCGGTTGCCCATGGTGACGACCTGGAGGCCCAGCACGTCCCGCTCGCCCGACTCCTCCGGGCGGAAGAAGTCCGCCAGGCAGAGCCGGCGCCCGCGCCGCTGGCGCGGGAAGGTGAAGCGGGTCCGCTCGGTGCCGTCCTCGTTGTGGACGATCAGGTCGTCGCCCTTGGAGTTGGCCGGGTAGTAGCCGTAGACCACGGCCGGCTCCAGCCAGCCCTCGGTCTGCAGCCGGTCCAGCCACATCCGCAGCCGCGGCCGGCCCTCGGTCTCCACCAGCTCCTCGTACGAGGGGCCCTCCCCGGTGCGCGCGGCCTTCAGGCCCCACTGGCCCTTGAACAGCGCGTCCTCGTCCAGCCAGGAGGCGTAGTCGGCGAACGGCACGCCCTTGACGATCCGGTCGCCCCAGAACGGCGGCTCCGGCACGGTGTTGTCGACCGAGACGTCCGAGCGGACCTGGCCGAGGTTGACCTCCTCCGGCTCCTCGACCTCGACCCGGGCGTGCCGGCGCTGCTTGAGCTCCGGCAGGGCCGCCCCGGGCACGCCGCGCTTGACCGCGATCAGCGCGTCCATCAGCCGCAGGCCCTCGAAGGCGTCCCGGGCGTAGCGGACCTCGCCCTCGTAGATCTCGTGCAGGTCCTGCTCGACGTAGGCCCGGGTGAGCGCGGCGCCGCCGAGGATCACCGGGTAGTCGGCCGCCAGCTTGCGCTGGTTCAGCTCCTGCAGGTTCTCCTTCATGATCACGGTGGACTTCACCAGCAGGCCGGACATCCCGATGACGTCCGCCCGGTGCTCCTGGGCGGCGTCCAGGATCGCCGAGACCGGCTGCTTGATGCCCAGGTTGACCACGGTGTAGCCGTTGTTGGACAGGATGATGTCGACCAGGTTCTTGCCGATGTCGTGGACGTCGCCCTTGACGGTGGCCAGCACGATGGTGCCCTTGCCCTCGTCGTCGGACTTCTCCATGTGCGGCTCCAGGTGGGCCACCGCGGTCTTCATCACCTCGGCGGACTGGAGCACGAACGGCAGCTGCATCTGGCCGGAGCCGAACAGCTCGCCGACCACCTTCATGCCGGCCAGCAGCGTGCTGTTGACGATCTCCAGCGCCGGGCGCTGCGCCAGCGCCTCGTCCAGGTCGGCCTCCAGGCCGTTGCGCTCGCCGTCGATGATCCGGCGCTGCAGGCGCTCCTCCAGCGGCAGCGCCGCCAGCTCCTCCGCCTTGGACGCCCTCATCGAGGTCGAGGAGACGCCCTCGAACAGCTGGAGCAGCTTCTGCAGCGGGTCGTAGCCCTCGCTGCGGCGGTCGTAGACCAGGTCCAGGGCGACGTCGCGCTGGTCCTCCGGGATCCGGGCCATCGGCAGGATCTTCGAGGCGTGCACGATCGCGGAGTCCAGGCCCGCCTCGACGCACTCGTTCAGGAAGACCGAGTTGATCACCATCCGGGCCGCCGGGCTCAGCCCGAAGGAGATGTTGGACAGGCCCAGGGTGGTCTGCACGTCCGGGTGGCGGCGCTTGAGCTCGCGGATCGCCTCGATGGTCTCGATGCCGTCCCGGCGGGACTCCTCCTGGCCGGTGCCCAGGGTGAAGGCCAGGCAGTCGACCAGGATCGAGCCCTCGTCGATGCCGTACTCGGTGGTGAGCTGCGTGATCAGCCGCTCGGCGATGGCGACCTTGGTCTCGGCGGTACGGGCCTGGCCGTCCTCGTCGATGGTGAGGGCGATCAGGCCGGCGCCGTGCTCGCGGGCCAGCGAGGCGATCCGGCCGAACCGGGTGTCCGGGCCGTCGCCGTCCTCGTAGTTGACCGAGTTGAGCACCGCGCGGCCGCCGAGCGCCTCCAGACCGGCCCGCAGGACCTCCGGCTCGGTGGAGTCCAGCACGATCGGCAGGGTCGAGGCGGTGGCCAGCCGGCCGGCCACCTCCTTCATGTCGGCGACGCCGTCGCGGCCGACGTAGTCCACGCAGAGGTCCAGCAGGTGGGAGCCGTCCCGGATCTGCTCGCGGGCGATCTCCACGCAGGCCTGCCAGTCACCGGCCAGCATCGAGTCGCGGAACTTCTTCGAGCCGTTGGCGTTGGTGCGCTCGCCGATCGCCAGGTAGGAGGTGTCCTGGCGGAACGGCACCGCCTGGTACAGCGAGGCGGCCGAGGGCTCCGGGCGCGGGGTGCGGGCGACCACCGGGCGGCCCTGGACGCGCTCGACCACCTGGCGCAGGTGCTCGGGCGTGGTGCCGCAGCAGCCGCCGACCAGCGAGAGGCCGTACTCCCGGGTGAAGACGTCGTGCGCCTCGGCCAGCTCGGCCGGGGACAGCGGGTAGTGGGCGCCGTCCTTGCCCAGCACCGGCAGGCCCGCGTTCGGCATGCAGGAGAGGCCGATCTTCGCGTTCTTGGCCAGGTAGCGCAGGTGCTCGCTCATCTCGGCCGGGCCGGTGGCGCAGTTCAGGCCGATGTAGTCGACGCCCAGCGGCTCCAGCGCGGCCAGCGCCGCGCCGATCTCCGAGCCGAGCAGCATGGTGCCGGTGGTCTCGACCGTCACCTGGACCAGGACCGGCAGGTCCAGCCCCGCCTCGGCGAGCGCGCGCTTGGAGCCGAGGATCGCGGCCTTGGTCTGCAGCAGGTCCTGGCTGGTCTCCACCAGCAGCGCGTCGGCGCCGCCGGCGATCAGGCCGGCCGCGTTCAGCTGGAAGCCGTCGCGCAGCACCTCGTACGGGGCGTGGCCGAGGGTGGGCAGCTTGGTGCCGGGGCCGATCGAGCCGAGCACCCAGCGGGTGCGGCCGTCGGTGAAGGAGTCGGCGGCTTCCCGGGCGATCCGGGCGCCCGCCTCGGACAGCTCGAAGATCCGCTCGGGGATGTCGTACTCGCCGAGCGCCGAGAAGTTGGCGCCGAAGGTGTTGGTCTCGACGCAGTCCACACCGACCGCGAAGTACGCGTCGTGGACCGAGCGGACGATGTCGGGCCGGGTGATGTTGAGGACCTCGTTGCAGCCTTCCAGGTTCTGGAAGTCCTCCAGGCTCGGGTCCTGGGCCTGGAGCATGGTTCCCATCGCCCCGTCGGCCACCACCACCCTGGTGGCGAGCGACTCACGCAGCGCGTTCGCGCGGCTCTGCTGGGTGACGGACGGGTCGGCTGCAGTGGCCATGGGGCTTCTCCCTGGGTGCGACGGCTGTCGGCTTTGCACGCCCGCTGAATCGGGCACGCACGTCGCCAGGGTATCCGGCCGGTGCCATGGATCGGGTGACCATTTCGTATCCTGAGCACTCGCCGCGACGGGGGAGCGACTGCATGGCGGGTCGAAGCGCACGGATACGACGGCTCGGACGGGCCCTGGGGGCGGCGCCACGGGCGCTGCGGGCGCGCTGGCGGGGGTGGTCCCGTTGGCGCAGAACCCTTGCCGTGGCGCTGGTCGTCCTCGCCGTCGCCCTGCTGCCGATCGGCTCCGCGGCGCTCGCCCTGCGGCTCCAGTACGCCGGTGAGCCCTCCCCCGAGGCCCGGACCCGCGGCAAGGACGCGGTCTGGCTGGGCCACGCCTGGGTGGACGGCCGAAAGGGTGACGCCGACGTCGCCGACCTCGCCCGGCGGCTCGCCGAGACGGGCGTGCGCGACCTCTACGTCCACACCGGCCCGCTGGAGCACGACGGCTCGCTGCCGCCCGCCGTCCACCCCCGGGCCCAGTGGTTCACCGAGGCCGCGCACCGCGCGCTGCCCGGCATCCGGGTGCAGGGCTGGCTGGGCGACGAGGTCAAGCCCGAGAAGGACGCCCTGGACCTGGAGGACGCGCCCACCCGGGACCGGGTCACCGCCGCCGCCCGCCAGGTGCTGGACCTCGGCTTCGACGGGGTGCACTTCGACATGGAGCCGATCCGCCCCGGCTCGGCCGGCTGGCTCGCGCTGCTGGACCAGGTCCGCCCGGTGACCGCCGGCCGCGGCGCCCGGCTCTCGGTGGCCGCGCCGCAGATCGACCCGCTGCCCTTCCAGCACGACATCGCCATCGCGCTCACCGACCACGGCAAGTGGTGGGACCAGGCGTACTTCGCCGAGACCGCCCGCCGGGTCGACCAGATCGCGGTGATGACCTACGACTCCAGCATGCCGACCGCGTCGCTCTACGGGGGCTACAACGCCTACCAGACCGAGCTGGCCCTGGAGGCCACCCCCGAGGACGTGGACCTCCTGATGGGCCTGCCGTTCTACTGGGAGGACAAGTGGGGCCACTGGGGGCACGCCGAGACGGTGGACGCCGGCATCCGGGGCATCCGTCTCGGCCTCGGCCGGTACGACCTGCGGCGGGAGAACTTCGGCGTCGGGCTGTACGTGGACTTCGCCGCCACCGAGCAGAACTGGGCCGACTACCGGCGCGGCTGGGTCCGCTGAGGCGCCGCCCTCACGCCATCCGGTGCGCGAGGGCGCCCAGGTAGCGCCGGACGGTGGCGTCCTCGCCCAGCACGTAGTGCGAGAGGGCGCGGTGGAGCGGCCGGTGGACCTCGCCGCGCTCGGTGACCGTCAGGCTGCAGCCCTGTCCGGCCGGCGTCAGCACGAGGGTCCAGGTGCCGCCGTAGGGCAGGTCCGGGTCGGCCACGCCGGTCACCAGCCGGTGCGGGGCCTCGCTCTCCAGCACCTCGTAGGTGGCGTGGCCGTGCGGGCCGTACTCGCGCCAGCGCGGCCGGCCGCCCGCGCCCTCCGGCAGCCGCTCGACGTGGGACAGGCCCGGGCGCCACGCCGGATAGAGGTCGACGTCGGTCACGACGTCCCACACCGCGCCCGGCGGCTGGTCGAGCTCCAGGCCGCCCTCGGTCACGTGCTCCACCGGCAGGCGCCGGCCCGCCGCCAGGGCCGCCAGCACCACCGCGCCGGCCCCGGCGGCCGCCACCACGCCGATGCCGATCCACCACCGTCCGTCCATCCGCCCGGCTCCTCACGCCCTGTCCGGCCCCTTCCTCCATCATCGCGCCGCCCCGCCGCGCGGGCGCGCCACGACTCTGCGTCACCAATCCGATACGATCCGTGCCCGATGGGCCGAGGCGGACCGCGCCCGGCCACCGGACCCCGGAGAACCGCCGTGCAGCGCCACCCGCTCCTCGCCGCCCTGGCCGCCGTCCCGCTCCTGCTCTGCGCCGCGCCGGCCGCCGCCGCCGCGCCCGCCGACGCCCCGCCCCGCTACGCCGCGCTGGGCGACTCCTACGCCGCCGGGGTCGCGGCCGGCGCCTACGACCCGGCCGCCGGCGACTGCCACCGCAGCGCCAACGCCTACCCGGCGCTCTGGGCCGCCGACCACGGCGCCACCGGCTTCCTCGCCGCCGCGTGCAACGGCGCGACCACCGCGGACGTCCGCGGCGGACAGCTCCCGAAGGTCGGCGCGGACACCACGGTGCTCACCCTCACCGTCGGCGGCAACGACCTGGGCTTCGCCGGGGCGGCCGCCGACTGCCTCCAGCCGCTGACCACCGAGGCCCGCTGCGCCGCCACCCTGGACGAGTCCGGCCGCCGGCTGCGGGAGGAGCTGCCCGGCCGGCTCTCCGCCCTGTACGACGACGTGCGGACCGCCGCCCCGCGGGCCCGGGTGGTGGTCACCGGCTATCCGCACCTGCTGCGCACCGGCACCACCTGCCTGATCGGCACCGATGCCCGCCGGCAGCGGTTCAACGCGCTCACGGACGAGCTGGACGAGCTGATCCGCCGCGAGGCCGAGGCGCGCGGGTTCGCCTTCGCCGACGTCCGGACGGCGTTCGAGGGCCACGGGGTCTGCGCGGGCGCGGGGCGGGAGTGGATCACCGGCATCGTGCTCCCCCGGCTCTGGGAGTCCTTCCACCCCACGCCCGAGGGGCAGTCCCTCGGCTACCTGCCGGCCGTCACCGCCGCGACCGGACCGCGCTGACCCGCCCCGGCGCCCGGCGGCCGCCCCGCGGTCCTTCCCGGGGCGCCCTGGGCCCGGCGCGGCGATAACCGCTGGATCCCGGCGCCCCGCTCCCCCAGACTGTCCCGGTGCCCCGCCGGGAGGCGCATCAAAGCCCGTAGGCTGGGCAGGTAGGGAACCATGGAGCGAGGCGTTCCATGGGTGACGAGAGGTTCGACAGTCGGCAGCCGGACCGCCGGCGCCTCGGCAGGCCGGCCGGGGCGGGTACGTCCGACCGCCGACCGGAGGGAGACGCTGGGTGATCGAGCTGGAAGATGTTCCCGAGTTGATCGACCCGGTCATGGTCTGCGCCTTCGAGGGCTGGAACGACGCCGGGGACGCGGCCTCCGCGGCCCTGGCGCATCTGGACGACACCTGGGGCGGCAAGGTGTTCGCCGCCCTGGACGCCGAGGACTACTACGACTTCCAGGTCAACCGCCCCACGGTCTGGCTGGACGGCGGCATCCGCCGGATCACCTGGCCGACGACCCGGCTCTCGGTGGTCCGGGTGACGGAGCCCGCGACCAGGGACATCGTCCTGGTGCGCGGCATCGAGCCCAGCATGCGCTGGCGCTCGTTCTGCAACGAGCTGCTCGGCTTCGCGCACGAACTGGGCATCGAGCTGGTGGTGATCCTGGGCGCGCTGCTCGGGGACACCCCGCACAGCCGTCCCGTCCCGGTCAGCGGGGTCACCTCCGACCCGGAGCTGGCCCAGCGGCTGGACCTGGAGGAGAGCCGCTACGAGGGCCCGACCGGGATCGTCGGGGTGCTCCAGGAGGCCTGCACGCACGCCGGGGTGCCCGCCGTGACGCTCTGGGCGGCGGTGCCGCACTACGTCGCGCAGCCGCCGAACCCGAAGGCCACGCTGGCGCTGATCAACAAGCTGGAGGACCTGCTGGACCTGCGGATCCCGCCGGGCGAGCTCGGCGAGGACTCCCGGGCCTGGCAGCTCGGCGTGGACCAGCTGGCCGCCGAGGACACCGAGGTGGCCGAGTACGTCCAGCAACTGGAGGAGGCGCAGGACACCGCCGAGCTGCCGGAGGCCTCGGGCGACGCGATCGCCCGGGAGTTCGAGCGCTACCTGCGGCGGCGGGAGAACGTCGGCCCGGCCGGTGAGAAGCCCGTCGCCGGGCACGCCACGGCGGAGCGGCCGAGCGAGCCCGAGCCGCCGGCCGCGCGGGAGAGCCAGGACGGCAACGAGGAGGACTGACCCCGCGGCAGCGGGAACGCCGGAGGGCGCCGGGACCAGCTGGTCCGATC
>NZ_JBEPAA010000019.1:0-122153 GCF_040298365.1 Kitasatospora sp. NPDC001603 | reverse complement strand
TTGCGGCCCTGCTCGCGCAGTTGCTCCGCGGCCTTCAGTACGGCCGCCTCCTCACCGGAGAGGACCACCGACGAAGGACCGTTCACCGCCGCCAGGTCCACGCCGTCACCGAGGAGTTCGGCCACCTCGGCCTCGGTCGCGGCGACCGCCACCATCGCACCGCCCGAGGGCAGCGCCTGCATCAGCCGACCGCGTGCGGCGACCACCGCCGCCGCGTCGCCGAGCGAGAGCAGCCCGGCCACGTGCGCGGCCGTGATCTCCCCGATCGAGTGGCCCATGACGGCGTCCGGCCGGACGCCCCAGGACTCGATCAGCCGGAACAGCGCCGTCTCCACCGCGAACAACCCGGCCTGGGTGTAGACGGTTTGGTCCAGCGATCCGGCCGTGCCGAGCACCACGTCCTTGACGGGGTGGTCGGTCCAGCCCGCCAACTGCGCGTCCAGCGCCTCGCAGGCCGCGTCGAAGGCCTCGGCGAACACCGGGTACCGCTCGGCCAGCTCACGGCCCATTCCGACCCGCTGCGACCCCTGACCCGGGAACACCAGCACCGTCCGGTCGGTGTCGGACACCGTGCCCGTCACCAGGACGGGGCTGTGCTCACCCCGCGCCAGGGCGCTCAGCCCGGCCAGCGCCTCCTCCGGCGAGCCCGCCAGCACCACCGCGCGCTCCGACAGCAGCGCCCGCTGGGCCAGCAGGGCGGCGGCGATCTCCGCCGTCCCCGCCCCGGAGGTCTCGACGAAGGGCGCCAGCCGGTCGGCCTGCCCGGCCAGCGAGCCCGCGCTCTTCGCCGACAGCACCAGCGGCACCGTACCTGCCGGAGCGTTCTCGACCGCGAGGGCCTGCGCCTCGGCCTCGACCGGGGCCTGCTCCAGGATCAGGTGCGCGTTCGTCCCGCTGACGCCGAAGGCGGAGACCCCGCCACGCCGCGGTCGGCCGGTCTCCGGCCAGTCCCGCGCCTCGGTCAGCAGCTCTACCGCGCCGGCCTGCCAGTCCACCTCGGTCGAGGGCTCCTCGACGTGCAGGGTGGGCGGCAGCACGCCGTGGCGCAGGGCCTCCACCATCTTGATCACACCGGCGACCCCGGCGGCCGCCTGCGCGTGCCCCAGGTTGGACTTCACGGACCCGAGCCAGAGCGGACGCCCGGGTTCCCGGTCCTGGCCGTAGGTGGCCAGCAGGGCCTGCGCCTCGATCGGGTCACCCAGCACCGTGCCGGTGCCGTGCGCCTCGACCGCGTCCACCTCGACGGTGGACAGGCCCGCGTTGGCCAGCGCCTTGCGGATCACCCGCTGCTGCGAGGGCCCGTTGGGCGCGGTCAGCCCGTTGGACGCGCCGTCCTGGTTCACCGCCGAGCCTCGGACAACCGCGAGCACCCGGTGCCCCTTGCGCCGCGCCTCCGAGAGGCGCTCCAGCACCACCACACCCGCGCCCTCGGCCCAGCCGGTGCCGTCCGCCGTCGAGGAGAAGGCCTTGCAGCGGCCGTCGGGCGAGAGCGCCTGCTGGCGGGAGAACTCCACGAAGGTGTGCGGGTTGGCCAGCACCGTGGCGCCGCCGGCCAGCGCCATCGAGCACTCGCCCTGGCGCAGCGCCTGGGCGGCCAGGTGGATCGCCACCAGCGACGACGAGCACGCCGTGTCCACGGTGACCGCCGGGCCCTCGAAGCCGAACACGTAGGAGACCCGGCCGGAGGCCACGCTGCCGGCGGAGCCCGTCGCGGTGAAGCCGCTCAGCTCCGGCGGCACCTCGCCGCCGAACCCGTAGCCCTGGCTCATGACGCCGGAGAAGACGCCGACGTCGGTGCCCTTCAGCGCGGCCGGGTCGATGCCCGCCCGCTCCAGCGCCTCCCAGGACGCCTCCAGCAGCAGCCGCTGCTGCGGGTCCATCGCGAGTGCCTCACGCGGCGAGATCCCGAAGAACCCGGCGTCGAACAGGCCGGCCTCGTGCAGGAAGCCGCCCCGGTCGACGTAGGAGGTGCCGATCCGGCCGGGGTCGGCGTCGAACAGGCCGTCCAGGTCCCAGCCGCGGTCCTCCGGGAACGGGGAGAGGGCCTCCCGGCCGTCGGCGACCAGCCGCCAGAGGTCCTCCGGGCTCGCCACGCCGCCGGGCAGCCGGCAGGCCATGCCGACGATCGCGATCGGCTCGTCGGGGTCGGCGGCCAGGACGGCCGGCGCCGCCGGCCCGGCCGCGGCGGCCACGTGGCCGAACGCGCCGTGCAGGTGGCGGGCCAGGGCGAGCGGGGTCGGGTAGTCGAAGACGACGGTGGTCGGCAGGTTGAGGCCGGTCGCCTCACGGACCCGGTTGCGCAGTTCGACGGAGGTCAGCGAGTCGAAGCCGGCGTCCTTGAACGCCTTCTCCGCCTTGACGCTGTCCGCCCCGGCGTGGCCGAGGACGGTCGCCACCTGGCCGCGGACCAGGTCGAGCAGCAGGGCCTCCTGCTCGCTGGCCGACAGCCCGGCCAGCCGGTCCGCCAGCCCGCCGCCGCTGCGCTGGGCGGCCGCCGCCCGGACGGCCTGCCGACCGGCCCGGACCAGACCCCGCATCAGCGGCTGGACGGCGCCGCCGGAGGCCGCGTCGGCGCGGGCCGCCCGCAGGTCGAGCTTGATCGGCACGACCAGGGCCCGGTCGGCGTGCAGGGCCGCGTCGAACAGGGCCAGGCCCTCGGCCGGGGTCAGCGCCAGGACGCCGCCGCGGCTCATCCGGGCCTGGTCCAGCTCGCTCAGGTGCGCGGTCAGGCCGGTGCTCTGCTCCCACAGGCCCCAGGCCAGCGAGACACCGGGCAGCCCGTCGGCCCGCCGGCGGGCCATCAGGGCGTCCAGGTAGGCGTTGGCGGCCGCGTAGTTGCCCTGGCCCGCCGAGCCGAACAGGCCGGCGGCGGAGGAGAACACCGCGAAGGCCGTCAGGCCCAGGTCACGGGTCAGCTCGTGCAGGTGCTGTACGGCGGTCACCTTGGGCGCGAAGACCCCGGCGATCCGCTCCGGCGTCAGTGCGCCGATCACGCCGTCGTCCAGCACACCGGCGGTGTGCACGACACCGGTCAGCGGGTGCTCGGCCGGGACGGCGGCCAGCAGCGCGGCCACCGCCGCCCGGTCGGCGACGTCGCAGGCGGCGACCGTCACCGCCGCGCCCAGCCCGTCCAGTTCGGCCACCAGCTCCGGCGCGCCCTCGGCCCCGAGGCCGCTCCGGCTGGCCAGCACCAGGTGCCGGACGCCGTGCTCGGTGACCAGGTGCCGGGCCACCAGGGCGCCCAGCGAGCCGGTGCCGCCGGTGACCAGGACGGTCCCGTCCGGGCGGAAGGCCGGTTGGGCGCCTGTCGCGTCACCACCGGCCGCGCGGACCAGCCGCGGTGCGGAGAGCACCCCGGCCCGGACGGCGACCTGCGGCTCGCCGGAGCCCAGCACGGCGGTGAGCAGCGGCTCGACGTCGGTGCCGGAGGTGAGGTCGGTGGCGGTGTCGGTGTCGGTGTCGATCAGGACGAGCCGGTCCGGGTTCTCCGCCTGGGCGGCGCGGACCAGGCCCCAGACGGCGGCGCCCGCCGGGTCGGTCACCGCGGCGTCGCCGCCGGCCGGCACCGCGCCCCGGGTCACCAGCACCAGCCGGGAGTCCTCCAGGCTCGGTGCGGCCAGCCAGGTCTGGACGAGGTCCAGGATCCGGTCGGTCAGGGCCAGGGCGTCGCCGCGCCGGTCGGTCGCCTCCACCAGCGCGACCACCGGGGAGGTGACGTTGTCGGCGAGGATCTGCACCTCGTCCGCGTGGAACAGCGGCACCCACGGCGGCAGCGTCTCGCCGCCGGCGGGGGTCTCGGGCAGGTCGGTCCAGTCCACCCGGAAGAGGGCGTTCGGGCCGGCGTCCGCCGCGGCGGACGAGAGCTGCTCGGCGGAGACCGGCAGGAAGGCGAGCGCCTCCAGGGTCAGGACCGGGCCGCCCGTCTCGTCGGCGGCCTCCAGCGAGAGCCCGTTCCGGTCGGACGGCGCGAGCCGCACCCGCAGCGCCGAGGCGCCGGCGGCGTGCAGCGTCAGGCCGGTCCACTCGGCCGGCTGCCAGAGCCGCGGTCCGCCCGCGGTCCCGTCGGCCACCGCGGCGTGCCGCAGGCCGGACTGGAGGGCGGCGTCGAGCAGCGCCGGGTGGATGCCGAAGCGGCCGGCGTCGGCGCGCTGGTCCTCGGGCAGCGCGACCTCGGCGAAGACCTCCTCGCCGCGCCGCCAGAGCCCGCGGACGCCCTGGAAGGCCGGGCCGAGGGCGTAGCCGAGGCGGAGCAGGTCGTCGTAGAGCTCGTCGGCACTCGCCTGCCGGGCGCCGGTGGGCGGCCAGACGACGAGGTCGGCGTGCGCCTCGGTGCGGGCCGCCGCAGGGGCGAGCCGGCCGGTGGCGTGCCTGGTCCAGGCGCCGGTGTCGTCGTCGGCGTCCTCACGGGCGGCGTAGACGTCGACGCTGCGGGCACCGCTCCCGTCGGGGCCGCCGACGGTGACCTGGACCCGGACGCCGCCGTGCTCGGGCAGCACCAGTGGGGCCTCGATCACCAGCTCGTCGAGGGTGCCGCAGCCGACCTCGTCACCGGCGCGGACGGCCAGCTCCACCAGCGCGGCGCCGGGGACGGGGACGACCCCGCCGACGCCGTGGTCGGCCAGCCAGGGGTGGGTGCGCAGCGACAGCCGGGAGGTGAACGCCAGCCCGTCCGACTGCGGCAGCCGGACGACGGCGCCGATCAGCGGGTGGTCGACGGTGGCCTGGCCGAGCGCGGCCGCGTCGGTGGCCGGGGCGGTCCGCAGCCAGTAGTGCCGGTGGTCGAAGGCGTAGGTCGGCAGGTCGAGCGGGGCGGTGCCGGTGGGCAGCACGCCGCTCCAGTCCACGGCCACGCCGCGGACGAAGAGGTCGGCCATCGACAGGAACAGCCGGCGCGGGCCGCCCTCGTCCCGTCGAAGCGAGCCGGTGACCAGGGCGTCGGCCGCGGCCTCGTCCACGATCTCGTTGATCGGCTGGACCAGCACCGGGTGGGCGCTGGACTCGACGAAGACGGTGTGGCCCGCTTCGAGCAGCGCGGCGACGGCGGGGCCGAAGCGGACCTGGCCGCGCAGGTTGCGGTACCAGTACCCGCCGTCCAGCACGCCCGCCTGGTCGATCCACTCACCGGTGACGGTGGAGAGGAACGGCACCAGCGGGGCCTGGCTGCGGATGTCCGCGAAGGCCTCCGCCAGGGTCTCCTCGATCGCCTCGACATGGCGGGTGTGGGAGGCGTAGTCCACCGCCACCCGGCGCACCCGCACACCGTCCGCCGTCAGGACCTCCAGCGCCTCGTCCAAGGCCTCGGCGTCACCGGCGACCACGACGGAGGCCGGGCCGTTGACGGCCGCGACCTCGACGCGGTCCGCCCAGCGCTCCAGGCGAGTCAGCGCCTCGCTCTCGGGGAGCGCGACCGACGCCATGCCACCGCGACCGGCCAGCTGACCGGCGATCACCTGGCTGCGCACCGCGACGATCCGGGCGGCGTCCTCCAGGGAGAGCGCACCGGCCACGCAGGCCGCCGCGATCTCGCCCTGGGAGTGGCCCAGCACGGCGTCCGGCAGCACGCCCACGGACGCCCAGACGGCGGCCAGACCGACCATCACCGCGAAGCTGGCCGGCTGGAGCACGTCCACCCGGTCCAGCAGCTCGGCCGGGGCCTCGCCGCGCAGCACCTCCTCCAGCGACCAGTCCACCCAGGGGCTCAGCGCCCGGGCGCACTCCGCGATCCGCTCGGCGAACACCGGGGAGGCGTCGAGCAGTTCACGCCCCATCCCGGCCCACTGCGAACCCTGCCCCGGGAACACCAGGACCGTCCGGCCCGCGCCGGCCGAGCCGAGCGAACCGCCGGTCACCAGGGCGGGAGCCGACTCGCCCCGGGCCAGCGCGCCCAGTCCGGCCAGCGCCTCCTCCGTCGAACCGGCCACCAGCACCGCGCGCTCGGAGAGCAGCGCGCGCCGGGACAGCAGCGCGTTCGCCGTGGCGGCGAGCGACGGCCGGTCCGCCGTGTCGAGGAAGGCCGCCAGGCGCGCGGCCTGACCGGCCAGCGAGCCGGTCGAGGCGGCCGACACCACCAGCGGCACCGCGTCGGCGCCCGGCAGCACGTCGCCCGCCGCCGGCTCGACGGCCGGCACCTCGGCGGACTCCTCCAGGATCAGGTGCGCGTTGGTGCCGCTGATCCCGAAGGAGGAGATCCCGGCCCGGCGCGGCCGGCCGCCGGCGGCCCAGTCGCGCGCCTCGGTCAGCAGCTCGACCGCACCGGCGGACCAGTCCACCTCCGGGGTCGGCGCGCTGACGTTCAGTGTGGAGGGCAGCACGCCGTGCCGCAGCGCCTGCACCATCTTGATGACGGCCGCGACACCCGCCGCGGCCTGGGTGTGGCCGATGTTGGACTTCAGCGAGCCGAGCCAGAGCGGCCGCTCCGGGTCGCGGTCCCGGCCGTAGGTGGCCAGCAGGGCCTGCGCCTCGATCGGGTCGCCCAGCGCCGTTCCGGTGCCGTGCGCCTCCACCGCGTCGATGTCCGAGGCGGCCAGGCCCGCGTTGGCCAGCGCCTTGCGGATCACCCGCTGCTGCGAGGGGCCGTTGGGCGCGGTCAGACCGTTGGAGGCGCCGTCCTGGTTCACCGCGCTGCCGCGCAGCACCGCGAGCACCTGGTGCCCGTTGCGCCGGGCCTCGGAGAGCCGCTCCAGGACCACGATGCCGACGCCCTCGGAGAGGATGGTGCCGTCGGCGCCCGCCGAGAACGCCTTGACCCGGCCGTCGGCGGCGAGGCCGCGCTGGCGCGACATGCCGAGGACGCCGACCGGCGAGCCCATCACGGCGACGCCGCCGGCCAGCGCCAGCGAGCACTCGCCGGACCGCAGCGCCTGCGCGGCCAGGTGGATCGCCACCAGCGAGGAGGAGCACGCCGTGTCCACGGTGACCGCCGGGCCCTCGAAGCCGAACACGTAGGAGACCCGGCCGGAGGCCACACTGCCCGCGGTCGCGGTGGTGACGAAGCCTTCGAGCTCGGCGGGCATGCTGGTCAGCGACTCGACGTAGTCGTGGATGGAGACACCGGAGAAGACGCCGATGTTGCCGCCCCGCGCCGTGCCGGGGTTGATGCCGGCCCGCTCCAGCGCCTCCCACGAGGCCTCCAGCAGCAGCCGCTGCTGCGGGTCCATCGCCAGCGCCTCGCGCGGCGAGATCCCGAAGAACTCGGCGTCGAACTCCCCGGCGTCGCGCAGGAAGCCGCCCTTGTGGACGTAGGAGGTGCCGGGCTTCGCGGCGTCGTCGTCGAAGAGCTCGTCGAGGTTCCAGCCGCGGTTGTCCGGGAAGCCCACCATGCCGTCGCGGCCCTCGTGCACCAGGCGCCACAGGCCCTCGGGGTCGACCACGCCGCCGGGCAGCCGGCAGGCCATGCCGACGATGGCGATCGGCTCGTCCGGGTCGGCCGCGACCACGGTGGGGGCGGCGGCGGCACCGGCCGCGGTGTCGCCGAGCTCCTCGCGCAGGAAGCGGGCGAGCGCCACCGGCGTGGGGTAGTCGAAGATCAGGGTGGCGGGCAGCTTGACCCCGGTCGCGGCGCTCAGCCGGTTGCGGAGCTCGACCGCGGTGAGCGAGTCGAAGCCGATGTCGCTGAAGCCCCGGGTGCCCTGGGCCAGTTCGTGGCCGTTGAAGCCGAGCACCGCGGTGGCCTCGGCCTGGACGATGCCCAGCAGGATGCTCTCCTGCTCGGCCTCGGACTTCCCCGCCAGGCGGCGGACCAGCCCGCTGCCGTCCCCGGCGGCGGTCCGTGCCACCCGGCGCCCGCTCCGCACCAGGCTGCGCAGCATGTGCGGGACGGCGCCGCCGGACGCGGTGTCCGAGCGCAGCGCCCGCAGGTCGAGCTTGATCGGGACGAGCAGCGCCTGCTCGGCCCGCAGGCCGGTGTCGAAGTGGGCCAGGCCCTCGGCCGGGGTCAGCGCCAGGACGCCGCCGCGGCTCATCCGGGCCTGGTCGACCTCGCTCAGGTGGGCGGTCAGGCCGGTGCTCTGCTCCCAGAGGCCCCAGGCCAGCGAGAGACCGGGCAGTCCGCCGGCTCGACGGCGGGTCATCAGGGCGTCGAGGTAGGCGTTGGCGGCGGCGTAACTGCCCTGGCCGGCCGAGCCGAGCAGCGCGGCGGCGGACGAGAAGACCACGAACGTCCGCAGCTGCGGGGCGAGTTCGCGGGTCAGCTCGTCCAGGTGGCGCACCGCGGTCGCCTTGGGCGCGAAGACCCCGGCGATCCGCTCCGGCGTCAGCGCGCCGATCACCCCGTCGTCCAGGATGCCGGCCAGGTGGACGAGGCCGGTCAGCGGGTGTTCGGCCGGGACGGCGGTCAGCAGCGCGGCCACCGCCTCCCGGTCGGCGACGTCGCTCGCGACGACCGACACCGTGGCGCCGAGTCCGGCGAGTTCGTCGGCCAGTTCGTCGGCGCCCTCGGCGGCGGGGCCCCGGCGGCCGGCCAGCACCAGGTGCCGGACGCCGTGCTCGGTGACCAGGTGGCGGGCGACCACGGCGCCCAGCGAGCCGGTGCCGCCGGTGACCAGGACGGTGCCGTCCGGGTCGAAGGCGGTGGCAGGGGCCTCCTCCGGGGCGGCGTCGGCGCGCACCAGGCGGGAGGCGGAGAGCGCCGTGCCGCGCACCGCGACCTGCGGCTCGCCGGAGGCCAGCACCGCCCCGAGGACGGCTCCCGCCCCGGCCGCGGCGGCGGGGTCGAGGTCGACCAGGACGATCCGGTCCGGGTTCTCCGCCTGGGCGGCGCGGACCAGGCCCCAGACGGCGGCGCCGGCCGGGTCGGTCACCGCGGCCTCGCCGCCGGCCGGGACGGCGCCCCGGGTGGCGACCACCAGGCGGGCCCCGGCCAGGCCCGGCGCGGCCGTCCAGGCCTGGATCGCGGCCAGCACCCGGCAGGTGAGCTCCAGCGGGTCGGCCTCGGCGTCGGCCGCGGTCGCGTCCAGCACGGCGACCGCCGGCACGCTCTCGCGGTCGGCCAGCGCGGCCACGTCCTCCGGTCCGGACAGCGGGGCCCAGACCGGCGCGGCCGTGGCGCCCTCGGGCGCGGGCAGCCCGGTCCACTCGACCCGGAACAGCGAGTCCCGGCCGTCCTGGCCGGCCGCGCTGCCCAACTGCTCGGCGGAGACCGGCAGCGAGACCAGCGAGTCCATCGTCAGGACCAGCTCGCCGGCCTCGTCAGCGGCCTGGAAGGACAGCGCGTCGGTGCCCCGGGGGGCGACCCGCACCCGCAGCGCGGAGGCGCCCAGCGCGTGCAGCACCAGCCCGTTCCAGGCGAACGGCAGCACGTTGCGGCCGTCCTCCGGGTTGGTGAACGCGTTGGTGTGCAGGGCGGCGTCCAGCAGGGCGGGGTGGATCCCGAACCGGTCGGCGTGCTCCCGCTGCTCCGGCGGCAGCACGGCCTCGGCGAAGAGCTCCTCGCCGCGCCGCCAGACCGCCCGCAGGCCCTGGAACGCCGGGCCGTAGGAGTAGCCGCGGACGACCAGGTCGGTGTAGAAGTCCTCGATCTCCACGGGCTCGGCGCCGGCCGGCGGCCAGGCGGCGAAGTCCACGGCGGGCGTGGTGCTGCCGCTCGGGGCGGCTGACGAGAGCAGACCGGTCGCGTGCCTGGTCCACTCGCCGTCGCCGTCCTCGCCGGCGGCGTCCTCGCGCAGCGAGTAGACGTCCACCGTCCGGGAGCCGGTCGGGCCGGGGCCGCCGACGGCGACCTGGACCCGCACGCCGCCCTGCTCGGGCAGCACCAGCGGGGCCTCGATGACCAGCTCTTCGAGGATGCCGCAGCCGAACTCGTCGCCCGCGCGCACCGCCAGGTCGACGTAGACGGTGCCGGGGACGATCACCACGCCCTGCATGGCGTGGTCGGCGAGCCAGGGGTGGGTGCGCAGCGACAGCCGGGAGGTGAAGACCAGCCCGTCCGACTGCGGCAGCCGCACCACCGCGCCGAGCAGCGGGTGGTCGGTGCCGGTGAGGCCCAGCGAGGCGGCGTCGGTGGCCGATCCGGTCAGCTGGAGCCAGTAGTGCTGGTGGTCGAAGGCGTAGGTCGGCAGGTCGACCAGGGCGGTGTCGGCCCCGGCCGGCAGCTGGCCGGTCCAGTCCACGGCGACGCCCCGGACGAAGAGTTCGGCCATCGAGGTCAGCAGGCGGCGCGGGCCGCCCTCGTCGCGCCGCAGCGAGCCGGTGACCACGGCCGAGGCGTCGGCGGCGTCCACCAGCTCGCTGATCGGCTGGACCAGGACCGGGTGGGCGCTGGACTCGACGAAGACGGTGTGGCCGGCGCCGAGCAGCGCGGTGATCGCCGGGCCGAAGCGGACCTGGCCGCGCAGGTTGCGGTACCAGTAGCCGCCGTCCAGCACGCCCGCCCCGTCGATCCACTCGCCGGTGACGGTGGAGAAGAACGGGACCAGCGGGGCCTGGCTGCGGATGTCCGCGAAGGCCTCGCCGAGGGTCTCCTGGATCGCCTCGACGTGCCGGGAGTGGGAGGCGTAGTCCACCGCGATCCGCCGCACCCGCACGCCCTGGTCCTCCAGCGCGTCGAGGGCCTCGTCGAGGGCCTCCGCGTCACCGGCGACCACCACGGACGCCGGGCCGTTGACGGCGGCGACCTCGACGCGGTCCGCCCAGCGCTCCAGCCGCTCGACGGCGTCGGTCTCGGAGAGCGCCACCGAGGCCATCCCGCCGCGCCCGGCGAGGCTGCCCGCGATCACCTGGCTGCGCACCGCCACGATCCGCGCGGCGTCCTCCAGCGACAGCGCACCGGCCACGCAGGCCGCCGCGATCTCGCCCTGGGAGTGCCCGACCACCGCGTCCGGCACCACGCCCACGGACGCCCAGACCGCCGCCAGACCGACCATCACCGCGAAGCTGGCCGGCTGGAGCACGTCGACGCGCTCCAGCAGCTCGGCCGGGGCCTCACCGCGCAGCACGTCCTCCAGCGACCAGTCCACCCAGCGCTCCAGCGCCGCCGCGCACTCCGCGACGCGCGCGGCGAACACCGGGGAGGAGTCCAGCAGTTCACGGCCCATGCCGACCCACTGCGAACCCTGCCCCGGGAAGACCAGGACGAGCTTGCCCGCCCCGGTCGCGCTCCCCGTCACCAGCCCGGCGGCGGATTCGCCCCGGGCCAGCGCGGCCAGCCCGGCCAGCGCCTCGTCCCGCGAACCGGCCACCAGCACCGCCCGCTCGCCGAGCACCGCGCGCCGGGTGGCCAGCGTCCCCGCCACCCCGGCGAGGGAGACCCCCTCCGCGGCGTCGAGGAAGGAGACCAGCCGCTCGGCCTGGCCCGTCAGGGAGCCCTCGGAGGCCGCCGAGACCACCAGCGGCACCACGGCGTCGGGCGCGGCCGCGGCCTGGGCGGGCTCCTCCTCGGGCACCTGCTCCAGGATCAGGTGCGCGTTGGTGCCGCTGGCGCCGAAGGAGGAGACCCCGGCCCGGCGCGGCCGCCCGGTCTCCGGCCAGGGCCGGGTCTCGGTCAGCAGCTCGACGGCGCCCGCCGTCCAGTCCACCTGCGGGGTGGGCGCGTCGACGTGCCGGGTGGCCGGCATCACGCCGTGTCGCAGCGCCTGCACCATGTTGATCACACCGGCGACCCCGGAGGCCGCCTGGGTGTGGCCGATCACCGACTTGACCGAGCCGAGCCGCAGCGGTTCCCGGCCGTCCACGCGGTCCTGCCCGTACGTGGCCAGCAGCGCCTGTGCCTCGATCGGGTCGCCGAGGACGGTGCCGGTGCCGTGGCCCTCGACCATGTCGATGTCGCCCGTGGACAGGTTGGCGCTGTCCAGCGCCTTGCGGATGACCCGCTGCTGGGCGGGGCCGTTGGGCGCGGTCAGGCCGTTGGAGGCGCCGTCCTGGTTGAGCGCGGAGCCCCGGACGACCGCCAGCACGCGGTGGCCGAGCTCCCTGGCCCGGGAGAGCTTCTCCAGCAGGACGACACCGGCGCCCTCGGCCCAGCTGGAGCCGTCGGCGCAGGCCGCGTAGGACTTGCAGCGGCCGTCGAAGGCCAGGCCGCGCTGGCGGGCGAAGCCCACGAAGCCGCCCGGGGTGGACATCACGGTCGCACCGCCGGCCAGCGCCATCGAGCACTCGCCGCGGCGCAGCGCCTGGGCGGCCAGGTGGATGGCGACCAGCGAGGAGGAGCACATGGTGTCGACGGTGACCGCCGGGCCCTCCAGCCCGAGCGAGTAGGCGACCCGGCCGGAGGCGACACCGCCGGCGGTGCCCAGGGCTCGCTCCAGGCTGAGGAAGCCCTCGTAGCCGCTGAGGTCCGGGGCGTAGTCCTGGTGCACGATGCCGGCGAACACGCCGATGTCGGTGCCCCGGACGGAGTGCGGGGCGATGCCGGCCCGCTCCAGGGCCTCCCAGGACACCTCCAACAGCTGCCGCTGCTGCGGGTCCATGGCGAGCGCCTCGCGCGGCGAGATGCCGAAGAACCCGGCGTCGAACTGGCCGGCGTCGTGCAGGAACGCGCCCTCGCGGACGTAGGTGGTGCCGGGGTTGTCCGGGTCCGGGTGGTAGAGGCCTTCGAGGTCCCAGCCCCGGTCCTCGGGGAACGCGGTGTACACGTCGGTGCCGTCGGTGACGACCCGCCAGAGGTCTTCGGGGGTACGGATCCCGCCCGCGTACCGGCAGGCCATCGACACGATGGCGATGGGCTCGGCAGGGGCCTCCAGGAGCTTCTGGTTCTCCTGCTGGAGCCGCGCGTTCTCCTTCAGCGAGGCACGAAGTGCGTTGACGATCTGCTCGTCCGGCGTCGTCATGTTCCTACGTCCTCCGTGTCAGTCCGCTGTCAGTGGTCAGCTGGTCGTACCGGGTCATCGGGGCGGTTCGGGGCGGTTCGGGGTGGAACGGGTGGTCGCCGGGCGTCCGGGTCAGTTCCGGCCGAGGGCGCGCTGCACCAGGTCGGCGACGTCCATGGCATCGATCAGGTCGGCGTCGTCCTCGGCCGGTTCGGCCGCCGCGTCGGGTGCGGGGGCGTCCTCGGTCTCGACGAGGGCGAGCAGGGTGTCCAGGAGGCCGGCCTCCTTGAAGCGGGCGAACGGGACGTCCGCGAGCGCGCGCCGCAGGTCGTCCTCCCGCCCGTCGAGGTCGTCGCCGGTGTCCCGCAGGAGTTCGGCGCGCAGGTAGCCGACGAGGGCGTCCGGGGTGGGGTAGTCGAAGATCAGGGTCGCGGGCAGCCGCAGGCCGGTGGCGACGTGGAGGCTGTTGCGCAGGTTGACGGCGGCCAGCGAGTCGAAGCCGACCTCCTGGAAGGCCTGCAGCGGGCCGATGCTCTCGGCGCCGCTGTGGCCGAGGACGGTCGCGGCGTGGCCGCAGACCAGCTTCAGCAGGATCCGGCCCTGCTCCGCCTCCGGGACGGCCCGCAGCGAGTCCACCAGCGAGGAGGTGGTGTCGCTGTTCCCGCTGTCCGGCTGGGAGGCCCGCAGCGCGGCGTCGGCCTCGGGGAGGTCGGCGAAGAGCGGGCTGGCCCGGACGGAGGTGAACGCCGGGATGAAGGCGTCCCAGTCCATGTCGGCCACCGTGACGAACTTCTCGTGCGCCCGCACCGCCTGCTCGAAGGCGGTCATCGCGACCTGCGGGGCCATCGGCAGGACACCCCGGCGGCGCAGCTGGGCGAGGGTCGCCTCGTCCATCCCGGCGCCGACCTGGTCGAGGGCGCCCCAGGCGATCGAGGTCGCCCGCAGGCCGCGTCCGCGACGCCACTCGACCAGCGCGTCCAGCACGGTGTTGGCCGCGCCGGAGACGCCCTGCCCGCCGCCGCCCCAGACGCTGGCGATCGAGGAGAAGACGACGAACGCGTCGAGCGGGGTGTCGGCGAACAGCTCGTCGAGCCAGAAGGCGGTGTCCACCTTGGCGGCGAAGACCTCGGCGAGGTCCGCCGCGCCGGTGTCGGTGACGGAGCCGGTCCAGGCCATGTCGGCCGCGTGCAGCACGGCGGTGAGCGGCTGGTCCGCGGGCGCCTCGGCGACCAGCCGGGTGAGTGCGTCCCGGTCGGCGTCGGCGCAGGCCACCACGGTGGTGCCGGTGCCCAGTGCGGCGAGTTCCGCCCGCAGCCCGGCCAGGTCCTCCTCGGCCGTCCGGGGGCCGGTGGTGACGATCAGCCGGCTCGCGCCGGACTCCGCCAGCCAGAGCGAGGCGTTGCGGCCGAGCCCCTCGGCGCCGCCGGTCACCAGCACGGTGCCACTCGGCTGCCAGCCGCCCGTGGTGGGCTCCGGCGCGGCCTTGCGGACCAGCCGGCGGCTGTAGACGCCGGAGCGGCGGACGGCGAGCTGGTCGTCGCCGGCGGCGCCGTTCAGCGCGCCGAGCAGGTACTGCGCCGTCCGGGCGTCGTGCGCGGCGGGCAGGTCGATCAGACCGCCCCAGCGGTCGGGGAACTCCAGCGCGGCGGCCCGGCCCAGGCCCCACAGCGCGGCCTGCGCCGGCGCGGTGAGGGTGTCCTGGATCCCGATGTTCACGGCGCCCCGGGTGAGGCACCAGAGCGGGCGGCCGGGCGCGGCGTCGCCGAGCGCCTGGATGAGCGCGAGGGTGGCCACCGTGGCGCTCACGTCCGGCCCGGTGGTCCCGGGGTCGAGCGCGAGCAGCGAGAGCACGCCGGTCACGTCCTGCTCGGCCAGCACGGCGGTCAGCCGTTCGGTGAGGCGCGCGCGGGTGGTCTCCTCGGCCGCGACCTCCAGGGTGACGAGGTCGAGGCCCTGCGCGGCCAGCGCGGCCGGCAGGCCGTCGACGGGTGCGTCCGCCGGTCGCCCGGACGGGACGACCACCAGCCACCGGCCGCCCGGCACACCGACGGCCTCGCGTTCGAGCGGCCGCCAGGTGACGTTGTAGCGCAGCTTCTCGGCGCTGGACCGGCGCCGCCGCCGGCCCCGCCAGTCGGCCAGGACGGGGGTCAGCGTGCGCAGCGCCTCGCGCTGGTCGGCCGCGGCCAGGTCGAGCAGTCGGGCGAGCGAGTCGGGGTCGGTCTGCTCCACGGCCGCCCAGAAGTCGGCGTCCGCGCCCTCGGCCGCCGAGGCGGCGTCGTCGGGCGTCTCGCCCTCCTGGAGCCAGAAGTGCCGGCGGTCGAAGGCGTAGGTCGGCAGCTCCGCCAGCGGGGCGTCGGCCCCGGCCGGCAGGATGCCGGTCCAGTCCAGGGCGACGCCCCGGACGAAGAGTTCGGCCATCGAGGCCAGCAGCCGGCGCGGCCCGCCCTCCTCGCGGCGGAGCGTGCCGCCGACGACGGCGCGCAGCCGGACGCTGTCGTCCTCGGCGGTGTCGAAGATCTCGTTGACCGGCTGGACCAGTACGGGGTGCGCACTCGCCTCGACGAAGACGGTGTGGCCCTGGCCGAGCAGGGCGGCGACGGCCGGCCCGAAGCGGACCTGGCCGCGCAGGTTGCGGTACCAGTAGCCGCCGTCCAGCACGCCCGCCCCGTCGATCCACTCGCCCGTGACGGTGGAGAGGAACGGGACCAGCGGGGCCTGGCTGCGGATGTCCGCGAAGGCCTTCGCCAGGGTGTCCTCGATCGCCTCGACGTGGCGGGTGTGGGAGGCGTAGTCCACCGCCACCCGGCGCACCCGGACACCGTCGGCCGCCAGGACCTCCAGCGCCTCGTCCAGCGCCTCGGCGTCACCGGCCACCACCACGGAGGTCGGACTGTTGACCGCGGCGACCTCCACCCGGTCCGCCCACGGCGCCAGCCGGACCAGCGCGTCGGCCTCGGAGAGCGCCGCCGAGGCCATCCCGCCGCGCCCGGCGAGGCTGCCGGCGATCACCTGGCTGCGCACCGCGACGATCCGCGCGGCGTCCTCCAGGGACAGCGCACCGGCCACGCAGGCCGCCGCGATCTCGCCCTGGGAGTGGCCCAGCACGGCGTCGGGCACCAGGCCGACCGAGGCCCAGACGGCGGCCAGGCCGACCATCACCGCGAAGCTCGCCGGCTGGAGCACGTCCACCCGGTCCAGCAGCTCGGCCGGCGCGTCCCCGCGCAGCACGTCCACCAGCGACCAGTCCACCCACGGGTCCAGCGCCCGGGCGCACGCCGCCACTCGCTCGGCGAACACCGGCGAGGCGTCCAGCAGTTCACGCCCCATCCCGACCCACTGCGAACCCTGCCCCGGGAAGACCAGCACAGTGCGGCCCGGTCCGCCGGAGGACGCGGCGGTCCCGGTCACCACGGCGGGGCTGCGCTCGCCCCGGGCCAGCGCGGCCAGCCCGGCCAGCGCCTCGGACCGCGAACCGGCCACCACCACCGCGCGCTCGGCGAGCACCGCCCGTCGCGCGATCAGTGCCCCGGCGACTCCGGTGAGCGGCGCGGCCTGCGCCGACTCCACGAAGGCCACCAGCCGGCCGGCCTGGCCCGCCAGCGAGGCGGCGCTCCGCGCCGACACCACCAGCGGCACCACCGCGTCGGGCGCGGGCCCGTCGGCCGGCTCCGCGGGGACCGGCTCGGGGCCCTCCTCCAGGATCACGTGCGCGTTGGTCCCGCTCGCACCGAACGACGAGACCGCCGCGCGGCGCGGCCGGCCGTCGCGCGGCCACTCCCGCGCCTCGGTGAGCAGTTCGACGGCGCCCGCCGCCCAGTCCACCTGCGGGGTCGGCTCGGTGACGTGCAGGGTCGCGGGCATCACGCCGTGCCGCATCGCCTCCACCATCTTGATCACGCCGGAGACACCCGCCGCCGCCTGGGTGTGGCCGATGTTGGACTTCAGCGAGCCGAGCCGCAGCGGCCGGTCGGCGGGCCGGTCCTGGCCGTAGGTGGCCAGCAGCGCCTGGACCTCGATCGGGTCGCCCAGCGACGTGCCGGTGCCGTGGCCCTCGACCACGTCCACCTCGGCGGCGCTCAGGCCCGCGTTCGCCAGCGCCCGGCGGATCACCCGCTGCTGCGAGGGGCCGTTGGGCGCGGTCAGACCGTTCGACGCGCCGTCCTGGTTCACCGCGCTGCCGCGCAGTACGGCCAGGATCCGGTGCCCGTTGCGCCGCGCCTCGGAGAGCCGCTCCAGCACCACGACGCCCACGCCCTCGGCCCAGCCGGTGCCGTCGGCCGTCGCCGAGTAGGCCTTGCAGCGCCCGTCGGCGGAGAGGCCGCGCTGCCGCGAGAACTCCAGGAAGGCGTCCGGGCTGGACATCACGGTCGCGCCGCCGGCCAGTGCCATCGAGCACTCGCCGCGCCGCAGCGCCTGCGCGGCCAGGTGCATCGCCACCAGGGACGACGAGCAGGCCGTGTCCACGGTGACCGCCGGGCCCTCGAAGCCGAACACGTAGGACACCCGGCCCGAGGCGACGCTGGAGGACGTCCCGGTCATCACGTAGCCCTGCACGTCGTCGGGCACCTGCCGCAGCCGGGTCACGTAGTCGTGGTGGACGATGCCGGTGAAGACGCCGATGTCGCGGCCCCGGGTGGAGAGCGGGTCGATCCCGGCCCGCTCCAGTGCCTCCCAGGAGGTCTCCAGCAGCAGCCGCTGCTGCGGGTCCATGGCGAGCGCCTCACGCGGCGAGATGCCGAACAGCCCGGCGTCGAACTGGGCCGCGTCGTGCAGGAATCCGCCGACCCGGGTGTAGCTGGTGCCCGGGTGGGCCGGGTCCGGGTGGTACAGCTTGTCGACGTCCCAGTCCCGGTCGGTGGGGAAGGCGGAGAGACCGTCCCGCCCCTCGGCGACCATGGTCCAGAGCTCTTCGGGGGTGTTCACGCCGCCCGGCAGCCGGGTGCTCATGGCGATGATGGCGATCGGCTCGTCCGGGTCGGTCGCGGCCGCCGTGGGCGCCTGCCCGTCCGCCGGCCGCTCGCCGAGCAGTTCGGCGCGCAGGTGGTCGGCCAGTGCGGCCGGGGTCGGGTAGTCGAAGACCAGGCTGGTCGGCAGGGACAGGCCGGTGAAGTCCTGCAGCCGGTTGCGGAGTTTGACGGCGCTGAGCGAGTCGAAGCCGAGCTCGCGGAACGGCTGGCCGGCGTCGAAGGAGTCGGCGCCCTGGTGGCCCAGGACGGCGGCGGCGCTCTCCTGCACCAGCGCCATCAGCCGGCGGTGCTGTTCCGCCGGGGCGAGGTCGGCGAGGCGGGCGGCCGCCGAACCGCCGGCCGCCGCACCGCGCCGCACCACGCGCCGGGCCAGCGGGGCGTCCGCCGGGGCCGCCGGAACCGCCATGGGAGCGGCGTCGGCACGGGTGGCCCCGTCGGTGCCCGCCGGCGTCAACGGCCCGATGGTGGCGACCGGTTCGCCCTCCGCGTCGGCCAGCTCCAGCAGGTGGCGCCCGCCCTCGGCCGGGGTGATCCGCAGCCGCAGGGCGGCGGCGCCCTCCGCGTACACGGCGAGCTCGGCGCAGGCGGCCGGCTCGCGGTCGCGCCCGTCGGCGTCGCCTCCGGTGTGCGCGGCGAGGACCTTCAGCGCGGTGTCGACGAGCGCCGGGTGGAGCGTGAACGCCTCGGCCTCGGCCAGGAGTTCGGCGGGCAGCTCGATGTCGGCGAGGAGCCCGCCGTCGCGCTGCCAGAGCCTGCGGACGCCGGCCACCTTCGCGGCCGGGGACACGGTGTCCGCCGCCTCGCCGGCGTCCGCGGTGTCCGCCGCGTCCTCGGCGGACGGCCAGTCCCGCAGGTCGAAGCCGGGCTGCGGCAGCCCGGGGGCCAGCAGGGCGCGGGCGTGGCAGACCCAGGGGCCCTGCTCCGGACCGGCCGTCCGGGAGTGCACGCCGGCGCGGCGCAGGCCGTCCGTGCCCGGGGCCTCCACCGAGACCCGCAGCTGGAGGTCCCCGTGGCCGGGCAGGACCAGCGGCGTCACCACGGTGAGCTGCCGGACGGCGCCGCTGGCGGCCTCGCTGCCGGCCAGGACGAACAGGTCCAGCAGCACGGCCGCCGGGACGGCGGTGTCACCGGGGCCGGCCGGGTCGACCAGCAGGCCGCGGCTGCGCCGGGTCAGCCGCCCGGTGAGCACCACGCCGGTGCCGCCGTCCTCGCCGGGGACGTCGACGACGGTGCCGAGCAGCGGGTGCCCGGTGCTGCGGGCGCCGAGCGCCTCGGCGTCCGCGGCGGCGCCGCTCTCGACCCAGTACCGCTCGTGCTGGAAGGCGTAGGTGGGCAGTTCGGCGCCGACCGCCGTGACCGGCCGGCCGAGGACGGCGGGCCAGTCCACGTCCACGCCGCGCACGTGCAGTTCGGCGAGCGCGGTGAGGACGGCGGTGTCGTCGGGGGTGTCGCCGCGCAGGGTGGCGACGCAGCCGCCGGCCTGCCGCTCGCCGAGCGTGCCGAGCGCCATCGCGGTCAGCACCCCGCCCGGGCCCAGTTCGAGGTAGGTCGTGGCGCCCTGGTCGCGCAGCGCGGTGACCGCGTCGCCGAACCGGACGGCGTCGCGCACCTGGTCGACCCAGTACGCCGCCGTCCCGAAGTGCCCCTCCTCGGCGAGCCGGCCGGTGACGGTGGAGACCACGGGGATGCTGCCCGGCCGGTACCTCAACTTGGCCGCGACCGCCTCGAACTCCGCCAGCATCGGCTCCATCAGGGCCGAGTGGAAGGCGTGGCTGACGGTGAGCCGCCGGGTCTTGTGACCGGTCCGGGCCAGCTCGGCCGCGACGGCGAGCACCGCGTCCTCGGCACCGGAGAGCACCAGCGAGTCGGGGCCGTTGACCGCCGCGACACCGACCACGCCCGCCCCGCCGGCCAGCAGCGGCGCGACGTCGGCCTCGGTCGCCCGCACCGCGACCATCGCGCCGCCGGCCGGCAGTGCCTGCATCAACCGCCCTCGGGCGGCGACCAGTTCGCCCGCCGAGGCGAGGTCGAGGATGCCGGCGGCGTGGGCGGCGGCGAGCTCGCCGATCGAGTGCCCGGCCAGCAGGTCGGGCCGTACGCCCCAGGAGGTGAAGAGCCGGAACAGCGCCGTCTCCAGGGCGAAGAGACCGGCCTGGGTGTACAGGGTCTCGTCGAGCAGCGCGGCCTCCGCCGTACCGGGGTCGGCGAAGACGATCTCGTGCAGCGGGCGCGTCGACGCGCCGTCCAGGTGCCGCTCGACGGCGGCGCAGGCGGCGGCGAAGGCGTCCCGGAAGACCGGGAAGGCCTCGGCGAGGCGGCGGCCCATCCCGGCCCACTGGCTGCCCTGCCCGGTGAAGAGGAAGGCCAGCCTGCCGTCGGCGGCGGCGGCGTTGCCGACCACGGTCGTGGCGTCGGGCGTGCCCGCTTCGAGGGCGCGCAGGGCGTCGGCCAGCTGCCGGCGGTCACCCGCCAGCAGCACCGCGCGGTGGTCGAGCCCGGCCCGGGCGGTGGCGAGCGCGTGGGCCGTCCCGGCCAGCGGGACGTCGGACCGGTCGTCGACGAAGCGGGCGAGCCGCCCCGCCTGGCCGCGCAGCGCGGCCGCCGACCTGGCCGAGACCGGCACCGGGACGGGCACCGGCGGCGCCTGGGCGGCGTCGGCCGGGTCCTGCGGCGGCGCGGGCTCCGGCACGGCGGCGGCGTCGGCCGGCGCCTCCTGCACCAGGACGTGCGCGTTGGTCCCGCCGATGCCGAAGGAGGACACCCCCGCGCGGCGCGGGCGGCCGGTCTCCGGCCAGTCCCGGGCCTCGGTCAGCAGCTCGACCGCGCCCACCGACCAGTCCACATGGGTCGAGGGCCGGTCCACGTGCAGCGTCCGGGGCAGGACGCCGTGCCGGATGGCCATCACCATCTTGATCACCCCGGCCACCCCGGCCGCGGCCTGGGTGTGGCCGATGTTCGACTTGACCGAGCCGAGCCAGAGCGGCTCCTGCCCGTCCACGCGGTCCTGCCCGTACGTGGCCAGCAGGGCCTGCGCCTCGATCGGGTCGCCCAGCACCGTGCCGGTGCCGTGCGCCTCGACCGCGTCCACCTCGGCCGGCGAGAGGCCCGCGTTCGCCAGCGCCGTGCGGATCACCCGCTGCTGGGAGAGTCCGTTCGGCGCGGTCAGACCGTTGGACGCGCCGTCCTGGTTGACCGCGCTGCCGCTGATCACCGCCAGGACCTGGTGGCCGCGCCGGCGCGCCTCGGAGAGCCGCTCGACGAGCAGCACGCCGACGCCCTCGGCCCAGCCGGTACCGTCCGCGCCGTCCGCGAAGGCCTTGCAGCGGCCGTCCGGGGCCAGCCCGCGCTGCCGGGAGAACTCCACGAAGGTCTCCAGGTTGCCCATCACCATCACGCCGCCGGCCAGCGCCATGGAGCACTCGCCCCGGCGCAGCGCCTGGGCCGCGAGGTGCAGGGCGACCAGCGAGGAGGAGCAGGCGGTGTCGACCGTGACGGCCGGGCCCTCGAAGCCGAACTGGTAGGCGACACGGCCCGACAGGACGCTGCCGGAGCCGCCGGTGAGCCGGAAGCCCTCGACGCCGGCCGCCTGGTGCATCCGCACGGTGTAGTCGTGGCTGTTGACGCCGACGAAGACGCCGATGTCCTGGCCGCCCAGCCCGGTGGGGTCGATCGCGGCGCGTTCGAAGGCCTCCCAGGAGGTCTCCAGCAGCAGCCGCTGCTGCGGGTCCATCGCCAGCGCCTCGTTCGGCGAGATGCCGAAGAAGCCGGCGTCGAACCCGGTGGCGTCGTCGAGGAAGGCGGCGTGGCGGACGTAGGTCTTGCCCGCGCTGTCCGGGTCGGCGTCGTAGTGCCGCTCGATGTCCCAGCCGCGGTCCTCGGGGAACTCGGTGACGGCGTCGACCCCGTCGGCCACCAGCCGCCAGAGGTCCTCGGGGCTGTGCACCCCGCCCGGGAGGCGGCAGGACATCGCCACGATCGCGATCGGCTCGTCGGGGTCGACGGCCGCGGCGCTCGCGCGGCCCGTCCCGGCGCCGTCCGGGGCGGTGGTGCCGAACAGCCTGGCGCGCAGGTGCTCGGCGAGGGCGACCGGCTTCGGGTAGTCGAAGACGATGGTCGAGGAGAGCGTGAGTCCGCTCGCGGAGGCCAGCCGGTTCCGCAGCTCCACGGCGGTCAGCGAGTCGAAGCCGGCCTCCTTGAAGGCCCGGTCGGCCCGGACGGCGTCGGGGGCGGCGTGGCCGAGCACCTCGGCGGCGTGCCGGCGCACCAGGGCCACCAGTTGCTCGGTCCGCTCGGCCTCGCCCAGCCGGGCGAGCCGGTCCCGCAGGGAGCCGGTGTCGGGGCCGGCGGCGGCGCGGACGGTCCGCCGTCCGGCCGGCGCCAGGCCGCGCAGCAGCGGTGCCACGGGGCCGCTGCGGGCGGCCGCGCGCAGGGCGGGCAGGTCGAACCTGGCGGCCACCAGGGCGGCGGGCGTCCCGGCGCCGGCGCGCAGGGCGGCGTCCAGCAGGGCCATCCCCTCGGCGTCGGACAGCCCGGCCATGCCCAGCCGCCTGGTGCGCCGGAGGTCGGCGGTGCCGAGGTGGCGGGTCATGCCGCTGGCCTGGCTCCAGTAGCCCCAGGCGAGCGAGACGCCGGGCAGGCCGAGCCCGCGGCGCAGCTCGGCCAGGGCGTCCAGGCAGGCGTTGGCCGCCGCGTAGTTGCCCTGGCCGGGGTTGCCCAGGACGCCGGCGGCCGAGGAGAACAGCACGAAGGCCGCGAGGTCCAGGCCCCGGGTGAGCTCGTGCAGGTGGAGCGCGGCGTCCAGCTTGGGCCGCAGCACGGTGTCGACCCGGTCCGGGGTCAGCGCGGTGACCACGCCGTCGTCCAGGACGCCGGCGGTGTGCACGACGGCGGTCAGCGGGTGCTCGGCCGGTACCGCCGCGAGGAGCGCGGCGAGCTGGGCGCGGTCGGCGGTGTCGCAGGCGGCGACGGTGACGGTGGCGCCCAGCGCGGCGAGTTCCTCGCGCAGCGCCTGCGCGCCCTCGGCGGCGGGGCCGCGGCGGCTGACCAGCAGCAGGTGGCGGGCGGCGTGCGCGGTGACCAGGTGCCGGGCGACCAGGGCGCCGAGCGTCCCGGTCCCGCCGGTGACCAGGACGGTCCCGGCGGGGTCGAGACCCGCGGCGGTCCCGGCTCCGGGCGCCTCGGCTCCGGGCGTCCCCGCGGTGCGCTCCGGGACGGTGGCCCGGACCAGGCGGGGTACCTCGGCCAGACCCGCCCGGACCCGCACCCGCGGTTCGCCACTGGCCAGCACGGCCGGCAGCAACGCGGCGGCGGAGTCGTCGAGTTCGGCGATCACGATGCGGTCCGGGTGCTCGGACTGCGCCGAGCGCAGCAGACCGGACACGGCGGCGGTCGCGAGGTCGGTCCCGTCCCCGCCCACCGACACGACCAGCCGGGACTGCCCCAGCGCGGGGGCGGACAGCCAGGCCTGGAGCACGGCCAGCGCGGCGGCCACGGCGGCCCGGGGGTCACCCCCCGGGTGCTCCACGGCGTACCGCAGCACCTCCGGGGCCGGACCGTCGGACGCGGCGAGGATCTCGACGTCCCCGGCGGTCGCGATCGCCGCGGTACCGGGGGCGGCGTCCGCCACGGCGGGCAGCGGCAGTTCGGACCACTCCAGCCGGAACAGCGCGTCCTGCGTCAACTCCCCTGCGACACCGTTCTGTTCCGGCGCGTAGGGCCGGGCGAGGACGGCATCGGCGATCAGCACCGGCGCACCGGTCGGGTCGCTCAGCTCCAGCCGGGCCCCCTCGTCCGTCGTCCCGGAGGTGCGGACCAGCAGCTCGGTGGCGCCCGAGGCCAGCAGGGTCACCCCGCGCCACTCGGCGGCGAACGCGCCCTCCGGGAGGGCGGTGCGCACGGCGGCGTCCAGCAGCGCCGGGTGCAGGCCGAAACGGTCGGCGGGGCCGGCCGCGTCGTCCAGCGAGACCTCGGTCACCGGGCCGTCGGCGGGCCGGGCGGCCCGGGTGTCCGCCGGGGCGGGTGCCAGGGTGCCGTGGGCGTGGCGCGTCCACTCCGCGTCCAGCGGCGCGTCGTCCGCGCGGGAGTACACCTCGACGGCGCGCCGCCCGGTGTCGTCTGCCGCTCCCACGGTCATCTGGACGGCGCGCCCCCCGCGCAGCGGGAGCACCACCGGCCGGTCGACGGTCAGTTCCGCGACGGTCGGGGTGCCGACCTCGTCGCCGAACCGGACGGCCAGCTCGACCAGCGCCGCGCTGGGTACCGGGACGGTGTCGCCGACCACGTGCTCGGAGAGCCACGGGTGCGCACCGAGCGACCACCGCGCGGTGGTCATGAAACCGCCAGAGCCGGGCACACCGACGATCGCGCCGATCAGCGGGTGGTCGGCGGCGGCCTGGCCGAGCGAGGCCGCGTCGGTGGCCCGGGTGGTCCGCAGCCAGTAGTGCCGGTGGTCGAAGGCGTAGGTCGGCAGCTCGACGCGGGCGGTGCCGGTCGGCAGCACGCCCGTCCAGTCCACGGCCACGCCGCGGACGAAGAGTTCGGCCATCGAGGCCAGCAGGCGGCGCGGACCGCCCTCGTCCCGCCGCAGCGAGCCGGTGACCAGGGCCTCGGCCCCGGCCTCGTCCACGATCTCGCTCACCGGCTGCACCAGCACCGGGTGCGCGCTCGACTCCACGAACACCGTGTGGCCCTGGTCCAGCAGCGTCGCGATCGCCGGGCCGAACCGGACCTGACCGCGCAGGTTGCGGTACCAGTACCCGCCGTCCAGCACGCCCGCCTTGTCGATCCACTCACCGGTGACGGTGGAGAGGAACGGCACCAGCGGGGCCTGGCTGCGGATGTCCGCGAAGGCCTCCGCCAGGGTCTCCTCGATCGACTCGACATGACGGGTGTGGGAGGCGTAGTCCACCGCCACCCGGCGCACCCGCACACCGTCGGCCGCCAGCACCTCCAGCGCCTCGTCCAAAGCCTCGGCGTCACCCGCGATGACCACGGAGGCCGGGCCGTTGACGGCCGCCACCTCGACGCGGTCCGCCCAGCGCACCAGCCGCTCGACGGCCTCGCTCTCGGACAGCGCCACCGACGCCATCCCGCCGCGCCCGGCCAGGCTGCCCGCGATCACCTGGCTGCGCACCGCCACGATCCGCGCCGCGTCCTCCAGGGAGAGCGCACCGGCCACGCAGGCCGCCGCGATCTCGCCCTGCGAGTGGCCGACCACGGCGTCCGGCAGGACGCCCACGGACGCCCAGACGGCGGCCAGACCGACCATCACCGCGAAACTGGCCGGCTGGAGCACGTCGACGCGCTCCAGCAGCTCGGCCGGGGCCTCACCGCGCAGCACGTCCTCCAGCGACCAGTCCACCCAGCGCTCCAGCGCCGCCGCGCACGCGGCGACCCGCTCGGCGAACACCGGGGAGGAGTCCAGCAGTTCACGCCCCATCCCGACCCACTGCGAACCCTGCCCCGGGAACACCAGCACCGTCCGGCCCGCACCGGACACACTGCCCGTCACCAACCCCGGCGCGGACTCCCCGCGCGCCAACGCGGCCAGCCCCGCCAGCGCCTCCTCCGAGGTGCCGGCCACCACCACGGCACGCTCGTCCAGCAGCGCCCGCCGGGTGACCAGCGCACCGGCCAGGGCCGCCCGGTCACCGGCCGTCACCAACGGCGCCAGCCGCCCGGCCTGGCCCGCCAGCGAGGCCGCGCTCTTCGCCGAGACCACCAGCGGCAGCACACCCGCGGGGCCGGCCTCGACCTCGGCCGGCTCCTCCTCGGGGGCCTGCTCCAGGATCAGGTGCGCGTTGGTGCCGCTGACGCCGAAGGAGGAGACGGCGGCCCGCCGGGGGCGCCCGGTCTCCGGCCAGTCCCGGGCCTCGGTCAGCAGCTCCACCGCGCCGAGCGACCAGTCCACCTGGGTGGACGGCGCGTCCACGTGCAGGGTGGGCGGCATGACGCCGTGCCGCAGCGCCTGGACCATCTTGATCACACCGGCGACCCCGGCGGCGGCCTGGGTGTGGCCGATGTTCGACTTCAGCGAGCCGAGCCGCAGCGGCCGCTCGGCGGGCCGGTCCTGACCGTAGGTGGCCAGCAGGGCCTGCGCCTCGATCGGGTCACCCAGCACCGTGCCGGTGCCATGGCCCTCGACGACGTCCACCTCGGCGGTGGACAGGCCCGCGTTGGCCAGCGCCTTGCGGATCACCCGCTGCTGGGAGAGCCCGTTGGGCGCGGTCAGACCGTTCGACGCGCCGTCCTGGTTCACCGCGCTGCCGCGCAGCACCGCCAGGACATGGTGCCCGTTGGCCCGCGCCTCGGAGAGCCGCTCCAGCACCACGACGCCCGCGCCCTCGGCCCAGCCCGTGCCGTCCGCCGCGTCCGCGTAGGACTTGCAGCGGCCGTCCGTCGCCAGCGCCCGCTGCCGCGAGAACTCCACGAAGGTGTCCGGGGTCGCCATCACGGTCGCGCCGCCGGCCAGCGCCAGCGAGCACTCCCCGCGCCGCAGCGCCTGCGCGGCCAGGTGCATCGCCACCAGCGAGGAGGAGCACGCCGTGTCCACCGTCACCGCCGGGCCCTCGAACCCGAACACGTAGGACACCCGGCCCGAGGCCACGCTCGACGCCGTACCGGTGGCGGTGAAGCCCTCCAGCTCCGCCGGCGCCGCGCTGCCCGCGCCGTAGCTCTGGCCCATGACGCCGGAGAACACCCCGACGTCCGCGCCCTTCAGACCGGCCGGGTCGATACCGGCCCGCTCCATCGCCTCCCAGGACGCCTCCAGCAGCAGCCGCTGCTGCGGGTCCATCGCCAGCGCCTCCCGCGGGCTGATGCCGAAGAACCCGGCGTCGAACAGACCGGCGTCGCGCAGGAACCCGCCGCGGTCGGCGGTGGAGGTGCCGGCCTGCTCCGGATCGCCGGAGAACAGGGCGTCCAAGTCCCAGCCACGGTCCTCCGGGAAGCCGGACAGGGCCTCCCGACCCTCGCGGACCAGCCGCCACAGCTCCTCCGGGCCGGTCACACCGCCCGGCAGGCGGCAGGCCATGCCGACGATCGCGATCGGTTCGTCCGGATCGGCGGGCACCGCCCGGCCGGCCGGCTCCGGGGCCTCGCGCAGGCCGAGGACGCGGGCCCGCAGGTGGGCCGCCAGCGCCTCCGGCGTCGGGTGGTCGAAGCTCACGGTGGCGGGCAGGCGCAGCCCGGTGCTCCCGGTCAGCCGGTTGCGCAGTTCGACGACGGCGAGCGAGGTGAGGCCCAGGTCGCGGAAGGCCTGCCCGGCCGGGACGGCGCCGGTGCCGGGCCGGTTCAGCACGGCGGCGGCCTGGGTGCGGACCAGCTCTTCGAGCAGGGCGAGCTGCGCCCGCTCGTCCAGGCCCGACAGGCGGGCGCGCAGGTCGGCGGTGACGGTCTCGTCGGGCCGGGCGGCGGGCGGCGGGGTGGCCGCGAGGGCGCGCAGGACCGCCGGCACCCGGCCGTCCGGGTCGAGCGGGCCGGTCCGCAGCGCCACCAGCGCCGGGGCGCCGGTCTCGATCAGCAGGTCGAAGGCGGCGAGCCCGTCCCGCAGGTGCCGGGCCCCGGCCTCCTCGGTGGCGTCGGCCACCGGGTAGCCGGTGCTCCAGGCGAGGGCCGAGCCGGCCTGCCCGCGCAGCCGGCGGCTGTGCGCCAGTGCCTCCGTCAGCGCCTCGGCGACGGCGGTGTCCGGGGCCCCGGGGGAGCCGAGCACGGCGGCGGTGCCGGTGACGGCGACGAAGGCGGTGAGGCCGGTGTCGGCCGTGAGCTCGTCGAGGGCCCGGGCGAGGGCCTGGTCCCCGGCGGCGTGCACGACGGCCGTGACCGGGTGACCGAGATCGGCCAGCGCCGTCCGCAGTGCGGCCCGGTCCGTGCCGTCGGCGCTCACCCGGGCGAGCTCCACCCCGGTGGGGAGACCGGCGTCCAGCGGCTCCCCCGCATCCGGCGCGTCGACCAGCAGCAACCGCTCCACCCCGTACGCGGTGGTCAGGTGGCGCACCAGAGCGGCGCCGGCCGGGGTGTCGGCCCCGGTGACCACCACGGTCGCGCCGAGTCCGGCCGGGCCGGCGCCGAGCGGACGGTCGGCGACCGGCACCGGGAGCAGTCGCGGCACCAGTGGTTGCCCGTCCCGCAAGGCGAGTTGGGGTTCACCGGAGGCGACGGCGGCCAGCAGCTCCGGGGCGGACACCTCGGCGTCGGGCCGGGCGTCGAGATCGAGGACGGTCACGGCCTCGGGGCGGTCACTGCCGGCCTGGACGGAGCGCGCGACGGCCCAGAGCGGGACGCCCGCGGGGTCGGGCGCGGCGTCCCCCTCGGTGGCGGTCACCGCGCCGCGGGTGAGCAGGACCAGCCGGGCCCCGGCCGGGACCGGCCGGGTGGCCGAGGCACGGCCCTCGGCGGCGGTGGCCACCGGGTCGAGCAGGGTCACGCCGGGAGCCGGCTCGCCGGCGGCCACGGCGGCGTCCAGGGCCGCGAGGTCGGGGTGGTGCCGGACGTCGAGACCGGCGGCCCGCAGGGCGGTGACGAGCGCGTCGGCCGGCCCGACCACCGCCCAGCCCGGTGCGGCTGTTCCGGCGGCCGCCGGGGGTGCGGGCGGCGCCGGCACCCAGGCCGGTGCCAGCAGGGCGTCATGGTGTCCGTCCGCGGCGTAGCGCAGCCGGGCGGGCTGCTCGGCCAGCAGGCGCCGGACGATCTTCCCGGAGGCCGTCCGGGGGATCCCGGCGACCTCGTAGACCCGCTCGGGCAGCTTGTACGCGGAGAGCCGCTCGCGGCAGCGGTCGATCAGCGCGGCGGTGTCGAGGCCGGCCGGCCCGGGGACCACCCAGGCGACGGGCACCTCGCCGAGCGTGTCGTGCGCCACCCCGGCGACCCCGGCGTCGGCCACGCCCTCGACGGTGCGCAGGACGGCTTCGACCTCGTCGGGGTGGATGTTCTCGCCGCCGCGGATGACCAGGTCCTTGAGGCGGCCGCAGATGGTGAAGTACCCGGCCTCGTCCCGCCGGGCCAGGTCGCCGGTGTGGAACCAGCCGTCCCGCACCGCCGCGGCGGTGGCCTCCGGGCTGTTGTGGTAGCCGACCATGACGTTCGGTCCGCTGACCCAGACCTCGCCCTCCTCGCCGGCCGCGACGTCGAGGCCGGTGCGCGGGTCGACGATCCGCACGCCGACGCCCGGCACGGGCAGGCCGCAGGAGCCCTCGACGCGGGCGGCGTCCGGCGGGTTGATGGTGATCGCGCCGCAGGTCTCGGTGCTCCCGTAGGCGTCGACCAGCGGCACCCCGAAGCCCTCCTCGAAGGAGCGGCGCAGTTCGGAGCCGGTGACGGCGCCGCCGACCAGCCCGATCCGCAGGTCGGGCAGCGACAGACCGGTCCGCCGGGCGGTGGTGACCAGGTGGTGGTAGGTGGTGGGGACGCCGGCGAGGAAGGTGGAGCGGTCCTCGCGGAGCGCGGTCAGGATGTCGTCCGCGGAACTGCCGTCCATGATCCGGGCGGTGGCGCCGGCCACCGGGACGGAGAGCACGCAGGCGATGTGCGAGAGGCTGTGGAAGAGCGGCAGCGGCCACAGCACCCGGTCGTGCTCGGACAGGCCCGGCACGGGCACGTAGCAGGAGGCCACGGACCAGAGGCAGTTGCGCTGGGTGGACAGGACGCCCTTGGGCCGGCCGGTGGTGCCCGAGGTGTAGAACATCCAGGCCACCTCGTCCAGTCCGAGGTCGTCGGGGGCCTCGGTGACGGGTTCGGTGACGGCGAGTTCGTCGAAGGAGAGGGTGCCCGCCGGTGCCGGGGCCGGGCCGGCCACCAGCACGCCGGACGCGCCGGCCGGGGCCGGCAGCAATCGCAGGAACGTTTCTGCGTGACCGGTGTCGGTCAGCGCGAAGACCGCGCCGCTGTCGGTCAGCAGGTACTCGGTCTCGGCCGCCGTGGCCCGCGGGTTCACCGGCACACCGATGCCGCCGGCCCGCACGACGGCGAGATAGCCCTCCACCATGGCGACGGAGTTGCCGAGGCAGAGTGCCACCCGGTCCCCGCGCCGGACGCCGAGGCCGGCCAGGTGACCGGCCAGCCTCCGCGTCCGTGCTTCGAGCTCTCCGTAGGTGACCGCGTGCCGGTCGTCCTCGAAAGCGATCTTGTCCGTGAAACGGACCGCGTTCTCCCGGAGGATGACCGGGATCGGGGTGATCAGATCGGGGCGCACCTTGCCGCGAACTCCTTCCGGAGAGCAGGGAGTTACCAGGAAACGGGCAGGGACTTCACAGCGAAGACGGACCCGTGGGTCCGCAGCGGGACGTCGTCCGCCGGCACCGCCAGGCGCAGGTCGGGGAAGGCCTCCAGCAGGGCCCGCAGGCCGACCCGCAGCTGCAGCCGGGCCAGGTTCTGGCCGATGCACTGGTGGACGCCGTAGCCGAAGGCCACGTGGCCCGCGGTGTCCCGGGAGAGGTCGAGGTCGGCGGGGCAGCCGAACTTCGCCGGGTCGCGATTGGCGGCCGGCAGCGAGACGGTGACCGTCTCGCCCTTCTTCACGGCGTGGCCGCCGAGTTCGAGGTCCTCCAGGGCGGTCCGGAAGATCTCGTACTGGTTGACGGTGATGTAGCGGAGGATCTCCTCCACCGCGTCATCGATCTTCGAGGGGTCGGCCCGCAGGGCGGCCAGCTGCTCCGGGTGGTGCAGCAGCGCGAACACGCCGACCGTCAGCGCGCCCTCCGTGGTCTCGTAACCCGCGAACAGCAGCAGGGCGGTGATGTTGCCCAGCTCCTCGTCGCTGAGCTCCCCGGTGGCGATCAGCCGGCTCAGGATGTCGTCCCCGGGCTCCGCCTTCTTGCGCGCGATGGTCTCGTGGATGAACGCGCCCACCTGGGCGAACGCGGCCATCGACTCCTGCGCGTCACCGAACGGGTTGTTCATGACCGCCGGCGCCTCGGCGTAGCGGTCCCGCTCGCTGTAGGGCAGGCCGATCAGGTCCGACAGCACCCGCAGGACCAGCGGGTTGGCGAAGGTCTCCAGCAGGTCGGCGGAGTTGCCGTGCTCGCGCATGACCTTGATCTGCTCGGCGGCCACCGCCTCGACCTGCGGCGTCAGCTGGTTGATCGTGCGCCCGGTGAACTCGCGCGTCAGCAGCTTGCGGAACCGGGTCTGCTCCGGCGGGTCCATGTGGATGAACATCCCCGGCATGGCCGGGAACTGCGGTACCGGACCACCGTACTTGGTGACCGGGAAGTGCCCGATCTCCAGGTTGTGGCTGAACTTCGGGTCGCTCAGGACCTGCCGGGCGAGCTCGTGGCTGGTGGCGATCCACCCGACGTGCCCGTCGGGGTAGACCATCCGCGCCAGCGGGCGCTCCTTCCGCAGCTCGTCGAAAATCGCCGGCGGGTCGAACTTGTCAGTCCGCGCCCAGGCATCCTCGTAAGAGATCGCCTCGCTCATGACGCACCTTCTCCGTTTCGGGTCGAAATATCCCTGCGCACGAAAACGGCAGCCCCGCCGGTTCGGTACGGAGCCGTTTCCCGGAGGATTCACCGGGCCCGCACCGGTGTGCGGGCACGGCGAATCACGCGGCGAATCCGGCACGAGCCCGCCGCGATGTTCCCGCCGGCCGCGAATGACGGCCGGGCCGTTCCGTGGAATCAGAGAGCCAGCTTCTTGAGCGTCTCGTGGGCGTTCGCCAGGGACTGCTCGCCCAGCGGCTTGAGCGCCGCCATCGCCGGCACGATCGCCGCGAGGGTCAGCTCGGCGTGCACGAACTTCAGGTCGTCGGCGAGGCCGATCGAGCTCAGCACCGCGCGCAGGTAGGGCTCCTGGTGGTCCCAGCCCTCCCGCGGCGTGCCCGGCGCGTACGAGCCGCCGCGGGCGGTGACCACGACGACCGTCTTGCCGCTCAGCGGGCCCGACTCGGCACCCGGGGGCACCATGTGGGCCGGGCTGACCAGCAGGTCGATCCACGACTTGATCGTCGACGGCACGGCGTAGTTGTACATCGGGACGCCGAGCACGATCGTGCTCGCCTCGCGGACCTCGGCCACCACGGCCTCGGTGAGCGCCTTCTCCGCCGGCGCCAGCCCGTGGTCACGGCTGGGGTCCAGGAGCGACTCGCGCACCGCGTGGGTGATGTGCGGGACCGGCTGGGCCGCCAGGTCCCGGTAGGTGTAACCGTCACCGGGGTGGTTCTGGCGCCACTGGGTGGCGAAATACGACGACAACTGCCTCGTCACGGAGCCGGTGGCGCGGATGCTCGAATCAATGTGGAGAAGAGAAGACACAAAGGGCCCCTGGATTGTCCTGAGCGATTCACCGAGAACTGCTTTTCCAACGCTCTTCGAGTCTAAGGAGAAGCGCCCCGGACGGGCATCCCTCAGTCTGGTAGCGCGGGTGGCCACCGGCCCGTGAGGAGCCGCGCGGCGGGCCCACGCGCCGGCCCGGACGGCCGGGCGGCACGCCGCGGCGGCCCATCGGAAGGGCCCGTTCCGCGAACGTCCGCACACCGTCGCACCGGCGCGCGGGCCTCACACGGCCAACCGCCCGGCCGGTACCTCGGGCACGAACGCGGACTCCGCGCCCAATTCGGTCGTCCGCTCCTCCACGAGCCGGTTCCAGGTGCCTGCCAGCTCCACCCGGGAGGCGACGTCGAGCTTGCGGAAGATCTTCTTGAGATGGAACGCCACCGTGTGCGGGGACATGAAGAGCTGTCGCCCCACCCGCCCGTTGGTGAGTCCCTGGCTCACCAGCTCCGCCACCGCGTACTCGGTGTCGGTCAACTGGCTGGCCATCGTTCTGGTCCGGCTCGGGCGGCGCGAGAACTGCCCGCTGTTGCCCTCCAGTTCCCTGAGCTTGCTGCGCACCCGCAGGACGTCGCGGGAGGCACCGACCGCCCCGTAGCCGTCCGCCGCCCGTTTCAGCAGCTCGACGGCCTGGTCCTGCTCGGAGCGGCGGGCGAACCGCACCGCACTCGCGTCCTCCAGCGCGGAGGCCTGCGCCCACCGGTCCAGGTGCAGGCCGGCGGCCCGCTCCAGGGCCGCGGCGTTCCGCTCGAACAGGCCGATGGCGTGCGCGGACGCCGCCTGGACGGTGCGGAAGCTGGGGTTGCGCGCCGCCAGTTCGTTGACCTGGGTGACCGTCCGGACGGCGATCTCGTCGTCCGACAGCCGCTGCGCGGCGCGGACCAGCCAGGCCGCCGCGGCCGGCTGCGAGACCAGCAACTCCCGGGCCAGCGCACCGTCGTGCACCAGCCCCTTCAGGAGGTGGGCGATGCTCTCCGTCCCGTCCCGGGCCTCCAGCACCTGGGCGACGGCCCAGGCGCACTGCCCGGCCATCAGGTTCGCGCGTCCGAGCAGGGCGTGGTCCCGCAGCCGGTTCGCGTACTGGAGGGCGGTGGTGAGGTCCAGCTGCCGGGTCGTACTGACCGCCATGACGAGGAACCCGCTCGGGTTCAGCGATCGGTTGCCGGCCTGCTGGGCCAGCCGGAGACCGGCCTGGGCCGAGGCGACCGCCCGGTCGAGCTCGCCCTTGGCCAGGCTCAGCTCCGCCTCGCACAGCAAATGAGCGGCCCGCTTCTCAACTTGGTTCGATCCGTGGACAGGTGACGTGTCGTCGGCGAGCATGTTGGTAGCCGCCCCCAGACCGCGGACGCGGGTCAACAGCGTCGCGTGCCAGATCCTCGCCTTCAGCGAGCAGGAGCCCGGCGCTCCGGCCTGCGCCCGGCCCGTGGCGGCGGCGGCCAGATCCATACTCCTACCGAGCTGGCCGTCGAGCCACGACTGGGCGGAACGCGCCGCCAACTGGACGACTTCGTCGGATAACTGCAGGGAAGGACCGGGCGCCGTGTAAGTCCGAAATGACACTGTATCCTCCGACTCGGAATCGGTACCGCCCTGTCCTGCCCGGCTGCTCGGCGGGCATCGTCGGACGCCACTCGATTCGACATGGGAATGTGGGGCCTGCAACACGATCGTGCCGGTGGTGCCTGGTCGGTCGCGGACGAGCGGCGGCCCGGCGGTCCGCGACGCATGGTCGGGCCCCCGTGCCCCGAGCCCGTCGACCTGCGGGCCGGGCCCGGTCCGCAGGACGGAAGGGCCGGTTCCGGAGCTCCGGAACGTCTGGACAACATTCGGCAACCCCCTTCCACAGAGCCGTCGTTCGGCTCCAGGAAGGCCTGCCGGGGCCGCCTGGGGCGCTGACGTGAGATTGACCACTGCGCGACGGTGCGTCGGCCGCCGAACGCGCGGCGGCCCGCAGCCGATGAGCCGGAAGAGCCCGCTCCGGTCACGAGGTGCCGGGTGCGACCACCATGTCGACGGGGCCCTGAACAGCCGCCCGACCACCGGACGGGGCCGGCGGGAGGAGACGGGGAGAGGAATGCGCGATGACCGGGTCGTCGGTCATCCGCGAACGGTAGGGCAGCGAACACCGTCCGATCTGTAAGAGGCTTTCGCCGCAGGCACCCTGATGTCCCGCCGGCCGGTGACCCGGACTGCGACAGCGACCCCGGTCGCCGTGACCGGCGAAGGCGGCGCCCCCCCGGCGGCCCCCCACGAGCATGCCCAGAACACCGAGGCCTTGGAAAGGGCTGGCCACATCGTGGAACAGATCGTCTCGCCGCCGCAGCTGTTCAGACACGTCGCGACCCACCACGACCACCGACTCGATCCGCACGCAGCATCCACCCCCTCGGCCCGCAGCCTCGCCCGCTGTGCGACATGCCGGAAAGACCCGTCCCCGCCCGCACCGCGGGCCGTCGCCCCCCCCCGGCCCCCGCCGGAAGACGCACTCGGACGCGCCCCCTGGCCTGTCCATGCCGATTCAGACTCTACGTCATGTCGAACACGATCGGGTGATGATCGTGATCATTTCTGTGACCGGAGTGACGCCTGTGGCATGTCGCTCTCCGTGTGCACACAGGGCGGCCGACCGGTCCGAGCCATGCCGACGACCGGCGCGGCGCAGGCCGCACCGGCCGCTCGACGTTCAGCCCGTCACGGCGAGTTCGGCCACCACCGCACGGTGATCCGTACCCGGCACGCGGTGCCCGGACACCGCCACGGCGGTCAAACCTTCACCATGGAGGACATGGCCGATCTGGATCACCAACGGTAGGTGCGGGAAGTCCGCATTGTCCTCCGGCCAGGGGGGCGAACCGCCCCGGCCGAGTTCGGCGTGGGTCTCCGTCAGACCGGTGGCGAGCAGCCCGGCCAGGGCCGCCGCCCACCAGGGGCGCAGGGCGAGCAGCACACCCAGCACCACCAGGCCGGCGACCGCCGCGTAGGACAGCAGCACCATCGGGAGCGCCGGCGGGGTGCGGTCGTCCCGGCCGCCGAGCCGGATCGCGACCAGCGCCGCCGGAAGCAGCAGGACCGCCCCGCAGAGTCCGATCAGCGCCCTGCGCGTCCACGTCCACGTCCACCGGCTGATTCCGGCCACCCGCTCCCCCGCCGGGCACTCCACTCCGCTCCCCACGGTCCGGTGCCGGTCGGCGGGTTGCCCGGTGGCTCGCCCGCGCGGCCGTCAGCCCGGTTCTCGCCTTCGCCCTTCGCCCTTCGCCTTCGCCGGAGGACGCGGTGGGCGCGGGCCCGTCAGGCGCCGACCGCCCGTCAGGCGGAGGCGAGGTGCGCCGTCCACTTGGCGCGCCAGGCGAGGGCGTCGGCGACGGCCTCGGCGATGGTGCGCCGCGCGGTCCAGCCGAGCAGTTCGCGGGCGGTGTCGACGGCGGCGTAGCAGCCGATCACGTCGCCGGGGCGGGGGTCCGCCTCCCGGACCTCGACCTCGGCGCCGACGGCGGCCTCGAAGGCCGCGATCAGCTCGCGGACGGTGGTGCCCTCACCGGTGCCGATGTTGATCACCCGGTAGCGGTCCTCGGCGGCGGGCTTGATCACCTCGTCGAACCGGGTGAGCGCGGCGACGTGGGCCTCGGCGACGTCCTGCACGTGGATGTAGTCCCGGATGCCGGAACCGTCCCGGGTCGCCCAGTCCCCGCCGGTGACGGTGAACGGCACGCCGTCGGCATGGGCCTCGATCAGCTTGCCGAGGGCGTGGGTCGGCCGGAGGTCCTGCAGCCCGGTGCGCAGCCGCGGGTCGGCGCCGACCGGGTTGAAGTAGCGCAGCGCGACGACCCGGAGGTCCTCGGCGCCCTCGCCCCGGGTCCAGTCCTGGAGGACCAGCTCCATCATCTGCTTGGTCCGCGCGTACGGGCTGCCGGCGGCGACGGGGCAGCTCTCGTCGACCCGGGCGTCCGGGGTGGGCGCGTAGATGGAGCCGGAGCTGCTGAAGACGACCCGGGTACAGCCGTTGCGCTGGAGGCCCTCCAGCAGCTCGACCGTCTTGGCGACGTTCTCCCGGTAGTAGAACAGCGGCTTGGCGACCGACTCCGGCACCACGATCCGGGCCGCGCAGTGCAGGGTGGCGCCGATGTCGGGGTGCTCGGCGAAGACGCGGTCCAGGAGGTCCGCGTCGGCGATGTCACCCCGGTAGAACACCCGGCCCTCGACGAACTCCGGCCGGCCGGCGGAGAGGTCGTCGAGCACGACCGGCGTGATGCCCTGGTCGAGCAGTGCGGACGCGACGGTGCTGCCGATGTATCCCGCGCCACCGGTGATCAGGACCTTCTTCATGCGCGGACGCTCCCTTGCTCCCGTCGGACGCCGTGGCGGCGTCCGGTTGAGAGGGGGGACGGTGGGTTCGGGCCCGCCGGTTCCGCTGACCTGCGGATCCTTCGACCGGGAGTCAGCGCCGGCGGGCCCGGCGGCGGAGCGCGAAGCCGGTGGCGGCCAGGACGACGGCGGCCACGGCGGTGCCGACGGCCACCCGGACCGCCGTGGACGAACCGTCGCTCCCGGCGGCGGTGTCCTGCGCGGGGGGCACGGTCTGCCCGGCGGTCGGGCCGGCTGTCGGGCCGGCCGTCGGTCCGGCGGAGGGGGACCCCGCCGGAGGGGTCGGTGCGGGCGTGGCTCCGGACGTGAGCGTGGGCGTGGGCACGGCGGTGGGCCCCGCCGTGGGCCCGGCGGTGGTGGGCTGCGCGCCGGACGTCCCGCTGGGGGTCGGCAGGGGCGGGTCGGAGATGACCGCCGGTTCGATGTCGAGCTCCCGCTCGCCGTGCCCGAGCGAGGGGAACGCGCAGTCCACCGTGATCCGCCAGTGGCCGGCCGGCAGCATCTCCCGGGTGGTGTAGGAGCCGGGGTGCCCGGGCACGGCGACCAGACGCCAGGGCCCGGCCGAGCGGCCGTCGGCGGAGGTCGCGGCGAGCGACCCGGCGAACTCCTCGGTGACCGGGTCGTGGTCGTTCTCCCAGGTGGCCACGGTGGTGACGTGTCCGCTGTCCTGCCCGGTGACCTCCAGGTGGACGGTGTCGCCGTGGGCGGCGGCGGGCAGCGCGGCGGGTGCGAGAACGACCGCCCCCGCGAGGGCGAGGGCGGTGGCGAACGTTCGGGTACGCATGGTGGGGCATCCTCGGGGGTAACCGGGTGCGGCCGCCACCGCTGTCGAACGGTGGCGGCCGCACCCGGGGTCATCGGGACGGGCGGGGGAACGGGTACGGCGGGGCGACCCGCCGTCGGACGGTCCTCGGCGGGGCCGCCGTCAGCTGGTCTTCTGGAGCGTCCAGGACTGGTAGGCCTGACCGTTGGGCTTCTGCAGCTCCAGCAGCCAACCGCCGTAGTACCAGCGGCTGCTGACCCCGAGGACGAGGCTCGAACCCTCGGCCGTCAGGGTGACCCCACCGCCCGACTGGGTGAGCCGCCACTTCTGCGCGCCGGAGTCGGAGCAGGGCTGCTGCGCGAGGTACTGGCCGGCCACCGGGGTGCCGCCCAGCTGGAGGCACTTGTCGGAACGCGCCGACTTGATCCGCACGGTGCCCGAACCGGCGTCCTCGAAGCTCCACTTCTGGTTGGCGTAGCCGGTGCGCTGGTACGCGATGGCCACCGTGCCGTCGTTGAGCGAGCTGCCCCAGAGGTCGGCGGCCTGACCGGTCAGCCCGTTGACCATCGTGTAGCGGGTGCCCGGCTGCGGCTGGCCGGCGTCGGCGAGGGTGCGGAAGGTGGCGGAGCGACCGGGCTTGGAGACGCTGCCCGCGCTGTCGCGGACGGCGACGGCGACGGTGTACGAGGTGTTGGGCGCCAGCCCGACGACACCGACGACGGTGGAGCGGACGGTGCCGATGGTCTGGCCGTTCAGCAGGACGTCGTACCCGGCGGCCGCCGGCACAGCCGTCCAGCTCAGCATGACCGAGTTCTGGGTGAGCTGACTGGTCGTCACATCAGGCGCGGTGCCACCGGTGGGCGAGGCGGTCGGGGTCGGCGTGGGCGAGGCGGTCCGGGTCGGCGTACCGGTGGGCGACGGGGTGGTGGTCGCCGTCGGGCTCCCGGTCGGGGTCGGCGCCGGCGTCTTGGTCGGCGTGCCGGTCGGGCTCGGCGTGGTGGTCCGGGTCGGCGTGGCCGTCGGGGTGGCGGTGGGGCTCGGGTTGGGGTTCGGGCCGGTGCCGCCCCCGGGGATCAGGAACCGGTTGTTCGCGACGTTCCAGTGCGTGGCCAGGTAACTGCCCGGCGCGGGAGCGGTGTTGTAGTAGTCGTCGTGGTGGCAGTCGAGCCGGTTGTCACTGGCGTTGTCCGGGCAGACCGTCTTCATCGCCGGGTAGTACGGGGTGTCCGAGTAGCACATCAGGTCCCACTCGTCGACGCAGTGGCCGCCCTTGCTGGAGTTGGGTGCGCTGTTGCTCACCGCACCCAGGTTGTGGCCGAGTTCGTGCGCCGCCGTGGAGCCGCCCCAGCAGCCGGAGTCGGTCCGGCCGTACGACGGGCCGAAGTTGCTCAGGTTGTCCTGCCCGGGGCGCTCGTCGCCCGCGAAGGTGCCGATGCCGCAGTAGACCTTGGCGTCGGTGAACATCATGTACTTGCGGTCCTTGCGGTTGAACCCCTGCGCCGCGAGCGCGCGGTTGCTCGCGTTGAAGTCCTTGATCTCGGAGTCCGAGATCTGCACGTTCAGCACCGAGGCGGTGCAGTCGGGTTCGGTGACGAAGCGGACGTGCCGCACGCCGCCGGTCTCCTGGGCGCTGGCGTTGTAGATGACGTCGACGTCCGCGGCCCACTTCTTGAACGAGGCCAGGTACTGGGCGAACCGGTCGTTGCCGGGGGCGTGGACGTACACCGCCTGGACCCGGTTGCCGGTGCTGCCGTCGCCCTCGCAGACGAGCGCGGAGCCGGCGGCGGCCGCGGCCTGCTGGGGCGCGGGCGCTCCGGCGGCGGCGTCACCCAGCAGGGCCTTCTGCCCGGCGTTCAGGACGGGCGCCGCACCCTTCAACAGGTCGGCGGCGGCGGGCGGTTGGGCGTCCGGGGCCGGGGTGAGCACCGGCGCCCGGTCGGCCGCGGCGGCCACCGGCGGGATGTCCTTGCGGATGTCCACGTCCTTGGGCGGCGCGTCCGGCCCGTGGCTGCAGAGCTGCCCGCCCGAGACCTCCAGCGAGCCGGCGCACCGGTCGCCGCTCGGCAGGGCCAGACCGGCGTAGACGAGACCGCGCTCCGGCTGGTCCTTGGGTATCTCCTGCAGTGGGGCGGCCTTCTTCTCCCGCTGCGGAGCGGGCGCCTGGGTGGCCCCCTCGGCGGTGCCGGTCTCCCCCGGGTCGTCGCCGTCGGCGACCACTCCGGCCATGCCACCCGCCGCCCGGTCGGCCGCGGCGTCGGCCGCCACCGACACGCTGCGGTCCGCGGCCGGCTCGAACGCGGTCTGGATCCCCAGCGCACCCGCGACCAGCCCGGCCACCACGGCTGCGGCCAGGAGCGCCGTCCGGCGCCCGGGCCTGCCGCTCCGGCGGCGACGCCGCTCGGTACTCCGGCGCTCGCTGCTCCGGTCTCCCATGTGTTCGTCTCCTCTCCTCGGTGTGACGGTCCGCCTGCCGCTGCTCGCGGCGGCCGGACCGTCCGACACCAGGGAGATCACGGCCGACCGGGCCGGATAACAGAAACCTCCTTTCGAAACTCGCGCAGATCTGCGGATGGCTTCGAACCGGCGCGCGAACGGGCCCACCGAGCACGCGGCGAACCCCTCGGCACGGGCCGGCGGTGGGGCCGCCCGGCCCGCACCGCACCGGTTCCCGGACGGCCCCGCCCCGACCGGTCCGGTCGCCCGCGTGAGCGCCGTTCGCACGGGGGCCGTGGTCACCCGTGCGAGGGAAGAACGAAGGTTGCCCTTTGAACAGTTGCGGCCGCTGGCCAGAATGGGCTTCCTCGGCCGACCGACCGGTGGCCGATGACCGGTGACCGGTGACCGCCGGAGTCCGGTGACCGGCGGCCGGGGATCGAAGAGCGGGGGTGGGGGCATGGAGCCGGGTTCGCCGGGCTCCGGCCGGGGGGTCGGGGCGGACGCCCGTCCGGCCGTCACCGGTGCCACCGCCACGGGCTGCCCGGGCGCCCCACCCCGCCGTCCGCGCCCTCGCCCACTGGGCGGCCCCGCCGTCCGCTACCGCACGGAGGCTCCTCGATGATCCCCCGGCCGCCCGTCGGGCACCTGGTGCCACTCCCGCACGACCCGCCGGACGCCCCACCCCCGACGGCCCACCGCGGCTCGGCGCGCCCCGACTCCGAGCGTCTCACCGCCCACCGCACGTCCGCCCACCGCACGCCCACCCACCGCTTGTTCGACCACCGCGCGTCCGACCGCTCCGCCGGAGCGCGGTGAGCACCGCCGTCGTGCTCGGCGGCGGACTCGCCGGACTCCTGGCCGCCGCGGCCCTCGAACCGCACGCCCGCCGCGTCACCGTCGTCGAGCAGGACACCCTCCCCGACGGGCCGTACCCGCGCCGGGGGTTACCGCAGGGCGACTTCAGCCACATCCTGCTCGGTGGCGGAGCCGACGCCTTGGACGCGCTGCTGCCGGGAACCGTCGACGCGCTGCTGGCCGCCGGAGCGCACCGCCGGCCGATGCCCTCCGGCATGCTGATGCGCCTCGGCCCGGGCTGGCTCCAGGCCTTCGAGTCGACCGCCTATCTGATCGCCTGCAGCCGGCACCTGCTCGACCACATCGTCCGGCAGCGGCTGCGCGGCCGGGCCGCCGTCACGATCCGCGAGGGCACCTCCGTCCTCGGCCTGACGGGCGACGCGGCCCAGGTCCGCGGGGCGCTGGTGCGGAACCCGGACGGATCGCGCGAGACCCTCCCGGCCGACCTGGTCGTGGACGCGACCGGCCGCCGCTCCCAGGCCCCGCGCTGGCTGCGCGCACTCGGCTCGGCAGGTCCGCGGGAGGTCACCGTGGACGCCGGACTCGCCTATGCCGCCCGCCTGTTCGACGCGCCGCGCGGCAACCAGGGCTTCCCCGTCGTCAGCATCGTCCCCGTCCCCGGCCGGCGGACCCCCGGGCGCGGCGCCACCGTCGTCCCCATCGAGAACGACCGCTGGATCATCACCCTCTCCGGCACCCGGGCCGGCGAACCCTCCCGCACCGAGGCCGAGTTCCACACCTTCCTCAAGGGCCTCACCCACCCGGTCGTGCACGACCTGGCCCGCGCCGCCCGCCCCGTCGGCCCGATCCGCACGTGTCGCGGCACGCTGAACCGCCGCCGCTGCTACGAGAGCGGGACGCCCGCGGGGTTCGCCGCGACGGGCGACGCACTGGCCGCCCTCAACCCGGTCTACGGCCACGGCATGGCCGTCGCCGCGCAGTGCGCCGTCGCCATCCGGACCACCCTCGACGCCGAAGGGCTCCACCCGCACGTCAGCGCGACCGTGCAGCGGCGGATCGCCCGCGCCGTCGACACCCCGTGGAAGATGGCCGAGGAGCAGGACCGGGGCTTCCCCGGCGCACGGTCGAACGAACCCCCCGCCCAGCGGCCGACCGCGCGGCTCGGCCGCTGGTACACCGAGCGGCTGCTGCGCGCCGCCCTCACCGACCCGGCCGTCTCGGCGGCCTACTTCGACGTCTTCTCGCTCGCCGCCCCCGCCGGCCGGCTGACCTCGCCCGCGGTGGCCCTCGCCACGCTGCGGCCCCGCCGGACCGTCCCACCGACCCTCGGCGAGGCGATCGCCCGGTTCCCGCGGGTGGCCGAACTGACCGGCCCGTACTGACCGGCCCGTACTGACCGGCCCGTACCGACCGACCTGTTCTGACCGGCCCGTACCGACCGCCCGGCCCCGGTCGCCGACGGCCCCGCCGACGGTCGGCCGGCGGCGCCGGGAAGCGCGCTCGGGGGGTACGCGCTCCCCGGCATGAGGCGGCGGGGCCACCCGGCCGGCTGGTCCGAAGGCCCGGACCACGGCTGCCGTGACCGGAATGCTAGACCTGAGCCGGCGCCGTGACCAGAACTCCGACCAGCCAACTTCCCGCCCAGGACATGCCATTCGGACCGCCCCGGCAGGCCCGCCCGGCCCCTGCTGTCACTCCGACCACCACGGCAGGCCCGCCGCCCAGCGCGCGACCCAGCCCCCGAAGCCCGGCTCCCCCGCCGACCCGCCGTCCGGGGCGCCGTAGGGGACGGCGCCCTCACCCGTGATCAGCCAGATCTCGCCGCGCCGGGGGCCGGAGACCACCAGGTGCCAGTACATCCCGCAGCCGTCGGTGCCCAGCACGATCGAGCCGTGGTGGAAGACCCGCTCCAGGAGCGCCTCGACCTCCTCCTCGGGCCGTGGATCGTCGTCCCACAGCCAGGCGGCCGACAGCGGGAACGGCTCGGCGAGGACCTGCCCGGGACGGCTGGCGCCCCAGTCGGCCGGGAGCGCGGCGGCCGGTATCAGCCCGTGGTGCGGCGGGCCGTCCGAAAAGCCGTCACAGATCTCGGCCACGAACGTCCGGTACGGCTCGGGCAGCACGATGCCGTGCTCGGCCTCGAAGGCGCGCACCCCGCCGCGGCCGAGTGGTGGTGTCCGCACGGCCGACCCGGCCCGGTCGGCACCGAACACGGCGCGCAGCAGGCCGAGGTCGGCGGCCGAGGCGTGTTCCGTCATGCCGTCAGGAGTACCAGAGGGGTACGACAACCGCGGCCTCCGCACGAAGGGCACGGGCCCAGGGCAGTTCACGGCGGCTCAGGGCAGTTCACGGTGGCTCAGGGCTGCTCAGGCCGCGACGCCCAGGTGTCCCACGCCGTAGGAGTGGACACCCTGCGCGTGCATGGCGGCGAGGGAGGCCGCCAGGCGGTCCGGGTCACCCGCCAACCAGAGCCGCAGCCCGGCCGCCAGCGCCGCACTGGCGGGGCCGACCGGCAGCCCGGCGGCCCGGGTGACCCGCTCACCGACCAGCGGGAGCAGGTCCGCGACCGGCAGGGGCAGCCAGAGGGTGACGGCGCAGGGCGCGGGCCGGGCGAGAACGCGCAACAGCCCCGGCACGCCCGCGTCGTCGTGCAGGGCGGGGATGACGTCCAGCAGGCCGTCCACCGCGACCTCCGACACGTCACCGCGGTGGCCGCGGGCCAGTGCGCGCAGCAGGGCCCGCTCGGCCGCGGAGATCCGGACGGTCAACATGACTTCTTCGCAGTCCATGGTCCCAGTTCCCGTCTTGCGCTAGGGGTGTGCCGGTCGGTCGGGTGCTCGTCTGCTCGTCACTCGTTCGGGGCGGGCCGTCTTGCGTCCTGCGTCCTGCGTCCTGCGTGCTGCGTCCCGCCTCCCGCGTCCTGCGGTACCGGACCGGCCGGGGCCGCCCCGGGCGACCGGTGCCGTCCGATACCTGCCCCTCAGCAGGCCCGCGCTACCGCCGTGATCAAGCCGTAGTGGCCGTCGTAGCGGCGGTAGAGCACCCGGCCCCGCGCATCGCCGGGATCGGTGTGGAAGACGAACGGCCGACCGGTGAGCCAGAGCCGGCGGGCCGCCTCGGCCAGGTCCGACGTGGGCGCGGGACGCGGGCTTTCGGTCGTGAGGAGCCCGGAGCCGCCGGCGCGCGCGCCGGCGTGGGCGCGCACCACCCGGAGGCCGCCGCTCACCGCACCGCGGTGGACGATGGCGTCCTGGCCGGTGAGCGCGTCGACGAAGAGGTGGAAGCGGTGGTCCAGGGCCAGCATCGCGCGGGCGGCCTCGTCGGGGGTGCAGCGGGCCGGCGTGACCGATTTCCGCCGGACGAGCTGCCGTTCGGACAGCGGGCGCGGCGCGTACTGCGGCCGGTAGGCGCTCTCGTACACCGCGGCGAGTCCGATCTCCCCCTGCTCGCGCAGCCGCGTGGCGCGCCCGGCCAGCGTGCCGAGCGCGACGTCCACCGCCTCGGTCCCGGCCGCGGCGGCCAGTTGCACCCGGACCGGGCCGACACCGTCCAGCTCGACCGCGGCCTGCGCCACGACCGGCCGGGTGAGCGAGCGGTGGCGCAGCCGGGTGAGCCGGATCCGGACCGCGTGCGCGCCCGGCCCGAGGGCCGTGCCCAGCCCCAGTGCCCGCGCCCGCGCGTACTCGGCATCCGCGCGCGGCAGTTCGCCGCGGATCTCCACCCGCAGGTCGGGGGCCGGCGGGTGGTGCGGACGGGTCATCAGGTCCTCCTCGGTCCGGGACCATGCTGGACCGCCCGGGGCCCTCCCGCCGAGGGCCGAAAGACCTGGTCTGTGCGGCGGCCCGGGACCACCCGGCCCGGGCCGGACGACCGGGCCTGGCCGCACCGGACCACACCGGACCGCACCGGACCGGCCGCACGGGCCTCCGGGCGTCCCCGTCACGCGCCTCCGCCGTGCCCCCGGCAGCCGGGGCGCCGCTCGCGGGCCGCACGCCGCGCGCTCCACCGATGGGGTGATCCACCGGAGTACGGCGCAACGCCCGCCGGACCGGCGCGTTTCCCATGTCGTGCGCCCTCTGGCAGTGGTGCGCGCGGGGTCCGCTCCGCGGAGCCCCCGGTTTCCCCCCCGGTCGCGGCGACGACACCGGCGGTGCCGCCGCGACGGTTCATCTGGTGAGAGGTAATGTCATGGTCCTGACGACTGAGACCCGGAGATCGACCGTTCCCCCCAGAAGCACCCCACGGAGAACCCCCGCGGCCCCTCCCCCGCTCGCGCCGGGCGCGCTGCCCGGCCTCGGCCACGCCCCCGCCCTGCTGCGCGACCCGCTCGGCTTCCTCGGCTCGCTCGCCCGCCACGGCGGCGTGGTGCGGATCCGGCTCGGCCCGCGCACCGTCTGCGTCGTCACCGACGCCGGCCTGGTCCACACCCTGCTGGTCGCGCGCGCGTACGACTGCCCGCGCGGCGCCGTCCAGGACACCCTCAGGACGGCGTTCGGCGACGGCCTGCTGATGTCCGAGGGCCAGGCGCACCGCGACCGCCGCCGGACCGTCCAGCCCGCCTTCGGCCCGGAGCGGACGGCCGAGTACCTCGCGGTGATGCACCGGGTCGCCGAGGAGCGGGCCGGGAGCTGGCGGGAGGGCCAGGTCCTCGACGTCGCGAAGGAGATGAACCACCTCGCGCTGGAGATCGTCACCAGCACGCTGTTCGACGCCCGGCTGAGCGAGGACGCCACGCTCGCCTTCCACCGGGCGCTGCCCGACATGGTGAAGGGCCAGATCGTCCAGTCGCTGTACCCGCACCCGGCGTTCGCCCGGCTGCCGCTGCCGGTCAACCGGCGGTTCGACGCCGCCGTCCGGGTGCTGAACAAGGTCGTCGACCAGGCCGTCGACGGCAGTACCCGGCCCGGCGGCGCGCCGGCGGGCGGCTGCCCGGTCGGCGGTTCCGCGGGCGGCGGTTCCGCGGGCGGCGGGCGGCCCTCCGGCCCGGCGGACCGCACCCTCCCCGCGCTGCTGCGCGCGGCCACCGACCCCGCCACCGGCCGGCCGCTCACCGAGGCCGACGTCCGGTCGGAGGCGATCACCATGTTCGGCGCGGGCACCGAGACCGTCTCCACCACGCTCACCTGGCTGCTCGACGAACTGCTGCGCCACCCCGGGGTGGAGGCCCGCGTGCTGGCCGAGCTGGACGAACACCTCCCGGCGGGCACCGTCCCGACCCCCGAGGCGCTCGCCCGGCTCGGCTATACCCGCAGCGTCATCCAGGAGGTGGTCCGGCTGCACGCGCCGAACGCCTTCCTGATGCGGACGGCGACCGTCCCGGTCGAGCTCGGCCCGTACCGGATCCCGGCCGGCACCGAGCTGCTGTACAGCCTCACCGCGCTGCACCGCGACCCGCACCTCTACCCGGAGCCGCTGCGCTTCCACCCCGGCCGCTGGCGCGAGGGCGGCGCGGCCGCGACCGCCGGGCGGCAGGCGTTCCTGCCGTTCGGCGCGGGCAAGCACAAGTGCATCGGCGAGGCGTTCGCCTGGGCGGAGCTGACCGTGGCCGCCGCCGCGATCCTGCGCCGCTGGCGGCCGACGGCGGTGGCCGGATCCCGGGCCCGCGAGGTGGTCTGGACGACCGTCCAGGCCCAGGACCTGCGCGTCCGCCTCGCCCCGCGCACCGCCCCCACCCCGGACCGACCGGCCGGCCGGCCCGACGACCGGGCGCCGCACGAGGTGCCGCCCCGCCCCGCCGCGGTCGCCGCCCGGGCCGCGCTCGGCCCCCGGCCGGCTCCGCCCGCCTACCCCGCCGCCCGGCCGCCCGCCCCCGGAGGCCCGCGCCGGCCCGCCGAACTGCGCGCCTCCACCGCCCGGCACGCCGACTGGGTGGTCGGCCACGGCCTGCTCACCCCGGCCGACCTGCCGCGCTACCAGGCCTACGCGCTCCCCGAGCTGATCGGCCACGCCTACCCCCGGGCCCGCGGCGCCGAACTCGACCTGCTCGTCGACGTCCTGGGCTGGTTCACCATCCTCGACGACCGCTTCGACGGTGCTCCCGGCCGCCACCCCGACCGGGCCCGCGCCCTCGTCGATCCGCTGCTCGCCGTCCTCACCGGCCCCGACCGCGCGACCGCGCCCGCCGGACCGGCCCCCGGCGACGACCGGCTCCTGGGCGCCTGGCGGGAGCTGTGGCTGCGGCAGAACGAGGGCATGTCACCGGCCTGGCGCGCGCGCGGCGCCACCGAGTGGCGGTCCTGCCTGGACACCTTCATCGCCGAGGCGGTGCACCGGTCGCGGGGCACCTCCCCCGGCCTCCCCGAGACGATGCGGCTGCGCCGCCACGCCAGCTGCCTCTACCCGTTCATGAACATACTGGAGCGCGTCCACGGCGCCGACGCGCCCGCCGGGCTGCACGCCGATCCCGAACTGCACCGGCTGCGCGCCCACACGGCCGACGCCGCGACGCTGATCAACGACCTCTACTCGCTGGAGCGGGAGGAGCGCCAGCCGGCCGCCGCCTTCAACACCGTGCTGACCCTGCAGCGGGTCCGCGGCTGCACCCGCCGCCGGGCGGAGCTGTCGGTGCGCGCCCGGATCGCGCGGCTGCGGGAGGAGAGCCGGACGCTGCGCCGCCGGCTGCGGCGCCGCCACCCCGCCGGGCACTGGTACCTCGACGGCAGCCGGGAGTTGGTCGACGGCGTCTACGCGTGGACCAGCACCAGTCGCCGCTACCTCAGTGACGGTCGCCGAGGGTGAACAGCAGGAGCACGAACCCGGCGAAGAGGTGGGTGGCGAAGATGTAGATGCCCGCGCGGATCAGCATCGCCCTGCGCCTGCTCTTCTCGTCGCTGGTGCCGCTGGCCATGGCCGGGTTCTCCTTCGGTCGGGGGCCGGGTGCGCGATCGGACGGCCGGGTGGCGGCGTCGGGCCGGACGGCCGTCATCCGCTCGTCACCCGCTCGGCGCGGGGGCCCGGCGCCCCGGCGGCGTCCGGCCCCCGGAGCTCCGTGAGCAGCGCGCCCTGGTCGGTGATCAGGTCGGTGAGGATCCGCCGGGCGGCCCGCAGGAGTTCGGCGACGTCCGGCGTGCTCAGCGCGTACACCACGGTGTTGCCCTCACGGGTGGCCGTGACCAGCCGGGTGCGGCGCAGCACGGCGAGCTGCTGGGAGAGGTTGGACGGCTCGATCCCGATCTCGGCCAGCAGTTCGCGCACCGGCCGCGGCCCGTCCTGGAGCAGCTCCAGGACCCGGATCCGGACGGGGTGCCCGAGGGTGCGGAAGAACTCCGCCTTGGCCTGGTACAGCGGGACCGCCATCGTCCGCTCGCTCCCTGCTGCTCGGTGGTGCCGGTGTGCACGCCCGCGCCGGCGGGGCCGTGCCCCGGCCGCCACGACCGGGAAGCATCATCCTGGCAGATGAAGATTTCTTCAAGTCATCATCATCCGGAGCCCGAGCACCCCGGGGATCGCGCCGGGCCGAGCCCGGGGCGCCCCCGGGAAACGCGGTGGCCGGGCCCGGGGGTTCGCACCACCCCCGGGCCCGGCCGCCGCGCACGCGTCGCCTAGCAGGCCACGACCACGTTCACGGTCACCGGAGCCGGGTTCCACGGGAAGGACGCCACGCCGAAGCTGCCGTGGACGGTGGACCCGCAGGGCACCGTGCCGCCGACGCCACGGACCTGCACCGTGCTGGCGGTGAACAGCGTGCGCCCGTTCGACGAGCCGAGCGAGGCACCGCCCACGACCTCACCGGACAGCGTGGTCAGCAGCTCCTTGGTCTGCGGAGCGGGACCGCCCGGGGTCGGCGGACCGGCCAGCGAGACCTGTCCGTACAGCTGGACCTGGTCACCGGTCACCTCGACGCACACCTTGGTCGCCAGGCCGGCCTGCAGCCCGGAGGCACCGCAGGTGGTGACGGTGCCGGTGGCGGTCGTGGTGGCGGCACCGGCCTGGGCCGGAACAGCCAGCAGGGTCGCCGCACCGGCGACCCCGGCGGCGAGCAGAGCGATTCGGTTCATCGGATTCTCCGTCTTCTCAAACATCGACTCATTCACATGTGACATTTCACATGTGCCATGCCTCAACCCTGGCATGGGATTCGAACGCCTGAGTGGTGATCCACCCCGGAAAACCTGAACAGACCAGAAATCGACCTTCGATGGCGCGATCAGTGCCGCCCCGCCCGTCCCGACCATGACCGGCCGAGCCGCCCGGGGTCCCTGCGCACGGGACACCCGGTCGGCGGTGCGCCGCGTGCCCCGCCCGGTCCGGACGCGTTGGGCAGGCGTGAAGCCCTTCCGCACGACCTTCGCCGCCGTGCTCGCCGCCCTCGCCCTCGTCGCCGCCCGGCCGGTGCCCGCACCGCTGATGGGTGCGGAGGTGCGCCTGCTCCCCACCGGGGATCGCGTCCTGGCCCTGACCTTCAACGCCGCCTGGGACGAGACCGGTCTGGACACCGTGCTGAGCACCCTGCGGGAACGCGGGGCGCCGGCCACCTTCTTCCCCACCGGCCAGTACGCCGAGCGGCACCCGGACGCGGTCCGCGCGATGGCGGCCGCAGGGCACGGGCTCGGCAACCACTCGTACAGCCACCCACTGTTCACCGAGCTCGACGCCCGGCAGGCCGGGGCCGAGGTGCTGCGCGCCGACACGGCGATCCGCGAGGCCGCCGGGACGGACCCCCTGCCGTTCTTCCGCTTCCCCTACAGCGAGACGACGCCGCAGCGGATCGCCGACGTCAACGCGCTCGGCTTCGCCGACCTCGAGTTCACCACCGACACCAACGGCTACCTCGGCACCGCCGGCGGCATGACCACCGCCAAGGCCGTCGACCGCGCCCTCGCCGCCCTCGCCCCCGGCGCCATCCTCCAACTCCACGTCGGCGCGTCCGACGCGAGCGCCGAACGGCGCTGCCTGGACGCCGAGGCGCTCCCCCTGATCATCGACGCCGTCCGCGACCGCGGCTACCGCATCCTGGACCTGCGCACCCTCCTTGCCGGCTGAGCCGTCCTCCCCCGGCTCCCGCTCAGCCCCCGCCGACGGAGTCCCGGAGGGCGTCTATCCGCCGGACGGACTCCAGGAAGGCCGTCCGGTCCAGGCCGCCGGCATCGAGGGCGGTCGCGAGAGCGGTGGCGGCGGCCTCGCCCTGCTCGGCGTCGCGGGCGGAGCAGAGCAACAGGTCCATGCCCGCCCCGGCGGAGGCCAGGGCGCGGGCGCCGGTGTCGCCGTAGGGGGCGAGGGCCCCGGCCTCCAGGGCGTCGGTGACGGTGACGCCCCGGAAGCCCAGCCGGTCGCGGAGTTCGCCCTGGACCACGGCCGGGGAGAAGCCCGCCGGACGGTCGGGGTCGAGGGCGGGGTAGACCGCCCAGGAGGCCATCACCAGCCGGACCCCGGCGGCGATGGCGGCCCGGTACGGCTCCTCGCCCCGGGCCCGGAGGTCCGCGAGGGGGACGGGCAGGGTGACGGGGCCCTCGTCGGTGTCCAGACCCCCGGGGGCGGAGCCGAGGCCGGGGAAGTGCTTGGCGGTGGCGGCGACGCCGAGGTCCTGCTGGGCAGTGAGGAAGGCGCTCCCCAGCCGGGCCACATAAGCCGGGTCCTGGCCGTAGGAGCGCTCACGGTGGTCGATGAAGTTGTCCGGGGCGTCGTAGACGTCGAGGACGGGGGCGAGGTTGACGTTCAGGCCGGCGTCCGCGACCGTGCGGGCCGCCCCGGCTCCCGACCGGGCGGCCTCGCCGACGGGATCGGCCGACGCCCCGGTGCGGCGCGCGGAGAGTACGGGCGCGCCGGGCAGGCGGCGCACCTGACCGCCCTCCTGGTCGGTCAGCAGCAGGAGCGGGCGGGGGTCCGGCGCCTCGGCCGCGGCCTGCCGCAACTCGCCTACGGCTGACTTGAGTTGCTCCGGCGAGAGGACGTTCTCGCCGAACAGGATGACACCGGCCGCCCGGCCCTCGCGGATCGCCCGGAGCACGGTGGGCGACGGCGTCGGGCCGGGGTAGGAGTAGACGATCCGCCGGCCGGCGAGCTGCCGGGAGTCCAGGCCGGCTGTCCGGTCGGTGGGCGAGGGGGAGCCCGCGGTGCTGGGCGACGCGGCATCCGGACCGGTGGCCATCGACGAGGTCCTCTCCGCCGCGGACGGCGGTCGCTGCCCGCCCTGCGCCGAACAGGCCGGCACCAGGGCCGCCGCGGTCAGCAGCAGCACCGGGAGCACGGCACCGGCGGTCCGCGGCAGCGACGGCATCGGGCCTCCCCGGGACTGGGACGAGTGCGGACGGGTACGGGCGGACGGGTTCGAGCGGACCGGGCGAGGTGCCCGCCCGGTCCGCCACGCTACCGGGACGGCGGCCGACCGGCACGGCGGACGGCACCCGCCCTCCCCCGGCCCCGGGCGCCTCCACGGCCCGTCACCCCGGCCCGTCACCCCTGCCCGCGCAGCAGCCGGCCCAGGACGGCGATGCCCTCCTCGATCCCGCCCGGCGTGCCCGCCGCGTAGCCGAGGACGAGCCCGGGCGGGTGCGGCAGCCGGGCGTGCCAGGAGAGCGGCTGCACCTTGACGCCGTGCGCGAGCGCCGCGGTGGCGAGTTCGGCGTCCCCGCAGCCGAGCCCGGCCGGGAAGGTGACCGTCAGGTGCAGCCCGGCCGCGGCGCCGTGCACGACGGCCCCCGGCAGGTGCGCGCCGATCGCGGCGATCATCGCGTCCCGGCGGCGCCGGTGCCGGGGCCGCAGCAGGCGCAGGTGCCGCTCCAGCTCGCCGGAGTCCATCAGCCGGGCCAGCACCAGCTGGGGCAGCACGGGATTGCCGAGGTCGGCGAAGCGCTTGGCCGCGAGGGCGGCCTCGCGGTAGCGGGGCGGGACGAGCAGCCACCCCGTCCGCAGCGCGGGGGCGAGCAGCTTGGAGACGCTGCCCATGTAGCAGACCTGCTCGGGGAGGACCGCGCGCAGGGCGGGCACCGGCGGCCGGTCGTACCGGTGCTCGGCGTCGTAGTCGTCCTCGATCACCAGGCCGCCCTCACCGGCCCAGTGCAGCAGCTCGCGGCGGCGCCGGCCACCGAGCACCACGCCGGTCGGGAACTGGTGGGCGGGGGTGAGCAGCACGGCCGGGGCGCCGGTGGCGCGCAGTGCGTCGACCCGGATGCCCTCCGCGTCGACCGGGACGGGCGGGGTGGCACGGAGCCAGTGGCCGAGGTGCTGGCGGGTGCCGAGCGAGCCCGGGTCCTCGACGGCGACCTCGCTGATGCCCGCCCGGCCGAAGACCTGGCCGAGCAGGGCGAGGGCCTGGGCGGCGCCCGCGACGATCAGCACCTCGTCGGGGTCGGCGCCGATGCCGCGGTTGCGGGCCAGCCAGCGGGCGACGGCCCGGCGCAGCGCGGCGCTGCCCCGCGGGTCGCCGTAGCCGAACTCGTGGGCGGGGAGGGCGTCGAGGACGGCGCGTTCGGCCCGGAGCCAGGCGGCCCGGGGGAAGGCGGCGAGGTCGGGCACGCCGGGCGAGAGGTCGATCCGGGCGGGCGCGGCCCGCAGCGCGTCGAAGCTGGCGGGGACGGGGTCGGCCGCGAACAGGGCGGGCTCCGGCGCGGCCGGCACCGGGGTCACGAACGGCGGCGGTGGTACGGAGACGGCCGCGGCGAGGACGACCGTGCCGCCGCGCCCCCGACCGGCGAGCCGGCCCTCCTCGGTGAGGCGCCGGTACGCGTCGGTGACGACCCCCCGGGAGATCCGCAGCTCCGCCGCCAGCACCCGGGTCGCGGGCACGCGGCTGCCCGCCGGGAGCCGGCCGTCCGAGATCGCCTCGCGCAGGCGGTGGGCCAGCCAGTCGCCGAGGCCGCCGGGCGGCGCGTCGGCGGCGTCGAGCTGGAGGAAGTCCGCACCGGCGGTTATGGACCCCTGAGCGGGCGTCACTTTGGACCTGTTCACCGGGCCATTGTGCGGGCCAGGGTGGGGTCATGACCACGGAGACGACGGACACCGCAGCAGCCCCCACCGCCGGACCGGCGAGCACCCCGCTCCCGCACGACGACCTCCAGCCCCACGCGCACGCCCACGAGCGGGGCGGTGAACAGGCCGGCGAGCACTCCTACGTCCACGGCTACTCGCCCACCGAGGCGCTGCGGCTGGGCGACCAGGCGGACACCCTCGCCGAACTGCTGCACGCCGGTACGGCCTACCCGGCGGGCAGCCGGGTCCTGGAGGCGGGCTGCGGCGTCGGGGCGCAGACCGTGCACCTGCTGGCGTCCAGCCCGGGCGCGGAGCTGACGGCCGCCGACATCTCGGCCGACTCGCTCGCCCAGGCCCGCGCCCGGGTGGCGGCGCAGGCGCCCGGCGCGCAGGTGACCTGGCACCACGGGGATCTGCACGAACTGCCCTTCCCGGACGACTCGTTCGACCACCTCTTCGTCTGCTTCGTGCTGGAGCACCTGGCGGATCCGTCGGCCGCGCTGACCGCGCTGCGGCGGGTGCTGCGTCCCGGCGGCACCGTCACGGTGATCGAGGGGGACCACGGGTCGACGTTCTTCCACCCGGACAGCGCCGCCGCCCGGGCGACCGTGGACCACCTGGTCCGGCTCCAGGCCGACGCGGGCGGCGACGCGCTCCTCGGCCGCCGGCTGCACCCCGTCCTGGCGGCCGCGGGCTTCCGGGACATCGCCGTCCGCCCGCTCACCGTCTCGGTGGACGACAGCCGGCCGGCGCTGGTGGAGGGGTTCACCCGGCGGACCTTCGTCGCGATGGTCGAGTCCGTGCGCGCCGACGCCCTCGCCGCGGGGCTCAGCACCGCGGCCGCGTTCGACCGCGGCATCGCCGACCTGCGTCGCACGGCGGAGGAGGGCGGGACGTTCCACTACACCTTCTTCAAGGCGGTGGCCGTCAACCCCTGACCGTCCGGCTGCCGTTGCCGCCCGGGGCCGGTGGCGCCCCGGTCCCACCCCGTCCCGGTCCCGCCCCGGCCTCGGTTGTGCTACTCCGGGCTGTCCCCGAGGGAGGCGAGGAGGGTGCGCAGGGCGTCGATCAGCGCCTCGGTCTGCGGCTCGTCCAGGCCGGCCAGCAGCCGCCGTTCGGTGACCAGGTGGTCCGGGAGCGCCCGGTCGACCAGGGCGCGGCCCTCGGGGGTCAGTTCGACGTCCCGGCTCCGCCCGTCGGAGCCGCTGGGGGTGCGGGTGACCAGACCGCGGGCCTCCAGCCGGTCGAGCCGCTGGCTGATGGCACCGGAGGTGACCATCGCGGTCCGCATCAGGCCGGTCGGGGTGAGGCGGTAGGGCGGGCCGCTGCGGCGCAGGGTGGCGAGGACGTCGAAGGAGGGGGCGTCCAGGCCGTGGGTGGCGAAGTTCCGCTTGAGCTCGGCCTCCACCAGGTAGGTGAGTCGTTTCAGCCGGCCGATCACCTCCATCGGGGAGACGTCGAGGTCGGGACGCTCGGCGCCCCACTGCTTGACCAGCCGGTCCACATGATCTGCCACGCCCCCAGCCTAAACGATGCCTTAGCGGTGAGATACCTCACACGACCGAACGGCCGACGCCGACCCGAGATGCCTTAGCGATGAGATACATTGGCTTAGTGCTAAGGAATCGACGACTCGGAATCGTCCTGCTGACCGCGCTGGCCCCCGCCATCTGGGGTTCGACCTACCTCGTCACCACCGAACTGCTCCCGCCCGGCCGCCCGCTGCTCGCCGGGGTGATCCGCGCCCTGCCCGCCGGACTGCTGCTCATCGCCCTCACCCGCCGGCTCCCGAAGGGCAGTTGGTGGTGGCGCTCACTGGTCCTGGGCGCGCTCAACATCGGCGCGTTCTTCGCCCTGCTCTTCATCGCCGCCTACCGACTGCCGGGCGGGGTCGCGGCCACCGTCGGCGCCGTCCAGCCGCTGATCGCCGCCGGGCTCTCGGCCGGTCTGCTCGGTGACCGGCTCTCACTGCGCACCCTCCTCTCCGGCATCGCCGGGATCGCCGGCGTCAGCCTGCTGGTCCTGCGCGCCGGCGCACAGCTCGACGCCCTCGGGGTCGCGGCCGCGCTCGGCGGCGCGGTCGTGATGGCCACCGGCGTCGTCCTGTCCAAGCGCTGGACCTCACCGGCACCACTGCTCGCCACCACCGGATGGCAGCTCACCGCGGGCGGACTGCTGCTGCTGCCCGTCGCCCTCGTCGTCGAGGGCGCCCCGCCGTCCCACCTCACCGGCGACAACCTGCTCGGCTACGGCTACCTCGGCCTGATCGGCGCGGCCCTGTCGTACGCGCTCTGGCTCCGCGGCATCCGGGCGCTGCCCGCCACCTCGGTCACCTTCCTGGGACTGCTCAGCCCGGTGGTCGCCACCGCCCTCGGCTGGCTCGTCCTCGGACAGAACCTCACCCCCGTCCAGGGGCTCGGCGCGGTGATCGTGCTCGGCTCGCTGGTCGCCGCCCAGACCCAGCGGCCCCGCACCGCCGCGGCCCCGGCCGAGCCCGCCGACCCGGCGGCCCCGACCGGCCCGGAACCCGCGCCGCACGGTGAGCGGCCCGCGAACGAGTCCGCCGCCGCACGCGCCTGAACCGTCGTCAGGCACTCCCGCAGAACCCCTCACCCACGCCACCCCTCACCAACACCACCAGAGAACCGGAGCCATCCCATGCGCATCACCGTCTTCGGCGCGACCGGCAACGTCGGCAGCCGGGTGGTGACCGAGGCCCTCGCCCGGGGCCACGAGGTCACCGCCGTCCTCCGCGACCCGTCCCGGCCGCACGCCCTGCCGACCGCCGCCACGATCGCCACCGGCGACGCCCGCAACCCGGAGGACGTCGCCCGTCTCGCCGCCGGCCGGTCCGTGGTGATCAGCGCCACCCGCCCCGCCCCCGGCAGCGAGCCCGACCTGGCGCTCGCCACCAAGGGCCTGCTGGCCGGCCTGGCCGGGACGGACGTCCGCCTGCTCGTCGTCGGCGGCGCGGGCAGCCTGACGCTGCCCGGCGGCGACGGCGCCACCGTCATCGACGACCCCGACTTCCCGGCCGCCTGGCTCCCCATCGCCCTCGCCTGCGGCGAGCAGCTCGCCCTCTACCGCGCCGAGACCGAGGTCGACTGGGCCTACCTCAGCCCCGCCGCGCTGCTCGAACCGGGCCGGCGCACCGGCCACTACCGCCTCGGGCGCGACGAGCTGCTGGTCGACGAGGCCGGTGTCTCGGCGATCTCCATGGAGGACCTCGCCGTCGCCCTCCTCGACGAGGCCGCTCGGCCGGCCCACCACCGCACCCGCTTCACCGTCGCCTACTGAGCCCCGCCGTCACCGCCCCCGGGAGTGCCCGGTGCCCTCGGCACCGGGCACCCGCACGTCGCGGGCGGGTCGGTGGCGGGCGGCGGGGCGGCCGCGGGGGCGGGTCGGTGGCGGGGCCGGCCGCGGGGGCGTCCTACGCGTTCCGGATCGCCGTCACCAGACCGGCGACGAGATCCGCCCGCTCGGCCATCGACGCGACCTCCAGGTACTCGTGGTCCGCGTGGGCACCCCCGCCGACCGCTCCGAGTCCGTCGAGTGTCGGGATCCCCAGGGCGGCCGTGAAGTTGCCGTCGCTCCCGCCGCCGACCCTCATGCTCCCGACACCGGGCAGCAACCGCTCCGCCAGCGCGAAGAGTTCGGCCGACGCCGACGCGGGCATCGGCGGCCTGCCGACGCTCCCCCGCACCGTGATCCGCGCCCCGTCGAGATGCGGGGCGAGCGCCGCGAAGGCGGCCTCGATCCGCTCCTTCTCCCCGGCCGACTCGACCCGGACGTCGACGGTGACGGTCGCCCCGGCCGGCACGACGTTGTCCAGGGTGCCCGCCGAGGCCACGGTCGGGACCACGGTCGTGCCGACCTCCGGCCGGCCGAGCGCCGCGATGTCGAGCACCTGGTGCGCCGCCTCGACCAACGCGTTGACGCCCGCCTCCGGTTCGAGGCCCGCGTGCGAGGCCCGGCCCACGACGGAGACCTCGAACGTGCCGCAGCCCTTGCGGCCGGTCTTCAGCGCCCCGCCGTCGGCCGCCCCCTCGAAGACCAGCACGGCGCCGCAGGCCCGCGCACGTTCCTCGATGAGGGCCCGGGACGAGCCCGAGCCGACCTCCTCGTCGGCGGTCACCAGGATCTCCACGCCCGACAGGTCGTCGAGGGCCGCCAGCCCGTGCACGGCCTGGACCAGGCCGCCGAGCATGTCGAAGACCCCGGGACCGGTCGCGCGCCCGCCCTCGACCGCGAACGGGCGGCGCCGGAGGGTGCCCAACGGGAACACCGTGTCGTGGTGGCCGAGGATCAGGACCTTGGGCTCGCCGCCGCCCGACCAGTGGACGTGCGGCCCGGCGTCGGTCCCGACCAGCACCGCGCGGCCGCCGAGGCGGCTCTCGATCACACCCGCCACGGCCTCGGCCGAAGCCTTCAGCGCGTCGAGGTCACGTGACGGGGACTCGACCTCGACGAGTGTCCTGAGGTCCTTGAGCATCTCGTCGACGTTCACCGGTGCGGCCTTGTGCGTAGTCATGCCCGCCACGCTACTGAACCCGCCCGCCCCCTCGAACCGCCGTCCCGCCCCAGAGGCCCCCGAGCCCGACCCGTCGACCCGCCCGCCGCGCCCGGGGAACGCGTCCGGGCGCGATCAGCGGAGGGGAGGCACGAAGGCGTGGGCGAGGAGGGTCTCCGCGGCCGCGCGCGCGTGCCGGCCGTAGTCCGCCTCGTTCAACACCATGGCGCGACTGGCCGCGCCGTCCGCGAGGGTCACCAACTGCTCGGCGAGCGCGGCGGGCTCGGCGCACCCCAGCTCCGCCACGAGCGTGGTGACCAGCTGCGCCATCAGCAGTTTCCGTTCCCGGGCGTAGGCGTGGATCGGACTCAGGGGGTCGGGGAACTCCGCCGCGGCACCGATGAACGGGCAGCCCCGACCAGGGGCCGCCGCCGCCGCGGGTGGGTCGAACAGTCGAAGGATCCGCTCCCGGGGATCGAGGTCTCACGGGTGAGCACGCTCTCCAGCGTGTTCCCCGACCCCGCGAGCGCCCGCAGGTAGGCGATCACGAGGTCGCTCTTGGCCCGGAAGTGGGCGTAGAGGGTGCGCTTGGACACCGGCGCCGCTTCCGCGATCCGCTCCATGCCGGTCGCGGTGATCCCCTGGTCCGCGAACAGCCGACACCGTGCGCGGCGAACTCGGCGTCAGCGGAGGGAAGCTGCTCGTCGGGGTCTCGTTCGGCTACGCCGAAGCCGCCGCACCGGTGAACCGCGTCAGCACCGGACGCGTGGCACTGACGGCGACCACGACGTTCCACGACTAGGTGACCGGGACGACGGCGACGATCCGGCCGCCCGCCAGGAAGCACAGCCGCTCGGCCCGGGTCCGGTAGCCCCAGGCCCGCACCCGGTGGAAGCAGAGGTCGGCCGGTATCGGCGCCTCCCGCAGGTCCGCCACCAGGGCGTCCCCGGGGAGCGCGGCCGCCGCCGCGGCCCGCAGTGCGTCGCCGGCCGCGGCCCACTCCCGCGCCGGGGCCGAGAAGACCCAGGGCTCGCCCGTGTTGGGCAGGAAGTGGTGGAGGGCGGACCGCACCCGGCTCGCGAACCGGGCGCCGTCCACACCGCCGTCCGCCGTCGCCGCCCGGCGCGCCGCACCGCGGGCGGCCCGGGCGAGGACGAGCAGCAGGTGCGGCAGCGATTCGGCGAGCAGGGACACCTCCGGCCATTCGGCGAGCCGCTCCGCGTCCCCCGGGACGGAGACGACATGGCCCCACTCCCCCGTCTCCCGGTCGATCCGCACCTGCACGGAGACCGGGTCGCGGCCCCGGTCCAGCCAGGCCACCGGCCAGAACGAGCCCGGGCCGCCGACCATGTCCACCAGCGTCGGCGAGTGCCGGTCGGCCACCGCACCGGGGCGCAGTTCGACCGGCTCCAGACCGGCGATCCGGACGCCGGTGAGCTCCCGCAGCACGGCGCGCACCTCGCCGGGCAGCGGCACCGGCCAGTCGTCCAGCTCCGCCTCGGTGCAGCCCCCCTCCAGGACCACCAGGCCGGGCAGCTCCGCCGCCAGGGCGCGCAGTTCGGCCACCGCCCGCTCGGGAGCGTCGGCGGGGACGGCGGGCCGCTCGACCGGGCGGCCCAGGAAGTCCCCGCTGACCAGGCTCCGGACCAGCAGCGCCCGCCCGTCGCCGACCAGGGTGAACGAGACCTCGCTGCCGCTGGTGTCCGCGGTGGCGTGCGCGGTCGAGTAGTACGGCTCCCAGCCGAGCGTGCACGGGTAGCCGGGCAGTTCCCGCAGGTCGACGACGTCGGTCAGACTGTCGCCGGGGCCCGCCAGCCGGGCGAGCCCGGGATCGGCGGCCGCCGCCCGCAGCGAGGGCACGGCGAGCACCGTCGAGGCACCGGCCGGCTGCTGCCAGGCGTCCTCGCCCTCGGCCAGCCGGCCGGCGAACTCCGGCAGCCAGCCGACGAATCCGGGCGCCTCGACGACGCTCTCCTCGTCACCCCAGGGTTCGAGGCGCAGCACCGGGCCCCAGTCGGCACGCGCCGCCGCCCCGACACCGACCACCAGCTGCCCGCCCTCGTAGCCGGTCTCACCGACGACCAGGTAGCCCTCGCCCGGTGCCTCCCCGCCGACCGGACCGAAGGCGTAGGTGCCCCACTCCTCGCTCTCGACCCCGCCGACCTCGCGCAGCACCGCGCGGCAGGCCGCCGGCACGAAGACCGGCCAGGCGTCCATCTGTTCGTCCGTGAAGCCGCCCAGCAGCTCGATCCCACCGGACGGTTCCTGCGCCAGTGCGCGCAGCGCGGCCAGCGCCTCGCGGGCCCCGCCCACCCCGTCGTCCGTCGTCGTCATACCGCTACCGCCTGCCCCGTGCCCGTGCTGGTTCCGTTCCGATCACTGCGGACCGCAGCCTAACGACCCGCACCGACAATCGCTCCTCCGGGCGGCGCGACCCCGACACGCGACCGGCCGTCCCCCTCGCGCGCCCGCCGGTCGCCCGGCCGACGGCCCGTCAACAGTGCTGCCCGGGCGACCCGGAGGAGCCCTGCGCCCTCGGCGCCCCCGCCGTTCGGCGGGTGTCGTCCGCACCACCCCGAAAAGTGGTGCGTGCCGGATCGACCGCACCCGCTCCGGGCCCCGAGGATCAAGACGTGAACGAATCCGTACCCAGCACCCGCCGGCGCCGGGGGGCGCTCGCCACCGCGGTGGCCACGCTCCTCGCCGCCCTGTCCCTGCCCGTCACCGGGGCCGCCGCGGCCACCGGCACCCCGGTACCGCCCGTCCCCTCCCGCTACACCCAGCAGCGACTCGCCTGGCAGCCCTGTGCGGAGGCGCCCGAGCTGGAGTGCGCCACGATGGCCGTCCCGCGCGACTGGCACCACCCGAAGCGCGGTCCGGACCTCTCCGTCGCGGTGTCCCGGCACCGGGCGGACGACCCGGCGAAGCGGCGCGGCACCCTGCTGATGGCCGCCGGCGGCCCCGGCGGGGCGGGGCTGCTGCGGCCGGGCAGCTTCGTGCGCGCGGCGCCGGCCGTCGGAGCCGCGTACGACGTGGTGGGCTTCGACCAGCGCGGGGTGGGCCGGAGCACCCGGCCCGTCTGCCAGACACCGGAGGAGTTCCAGGACTTCTTCGCCGGGGACTTCCGCGACGACGACCCGGCCGCCCGCGCCCGCGTGATCGACGACTCCCGTCGCCTCGGCGCCGACTGCGCGCGGCGCAGCGGCGGTCTGCTGCCGTTCCTGACCACCGAGCAGACCGTCCGCGACCTCGACCTCTTCCGCGCCCTGCTCGGCGAGCGGCGGATCACCTACTACGGCCCGTCCTACGCGACCATGATCGGCGCGTACTACGCGACGCTCTTCCCGCGGCGGGTGGAGCGGATGGTGCTGGACAGCAACGTCGGCTTCGACGGCAGCTGGGAGCGGTTCCAGCTGGGGCAGCCGATGAGCTTCCAGCGCCGCTTCGAGGAGGACTTCCTGCCCTGGTTGGCGGCCCGGGACGACACGTACCACTACGGCGCCACCGTCGCCGAGGCCGGGGCCCACTGGGAGCGGCGGCGCGCGGCCCTGCACGACGGCCCGCTCGTCGACGGCGCCCTGACGGTCGGCCCCAACCAGCTGGACAACGGCACCGTCCAGGCCGTCTACCGGGCGAGCGACGGATTCCCCGCGCTGGCCACCGCCCTGACCGCACTGGACGACTGGCCGGGCGCGAGCCCGACCGCCCGGGAGACGGCGCGACAGGTCTTCGGCCAGTACCTGAGCCCCGGGTTCCTCGCCGAGTACTTCGCCGTGACCTGCAACGACACGCCCTGGACGGGTGATCTGGACACCTGGGTCGCGCGGGGCCGCGAACTCACCGCCCGTTGGCCGCTGGCGGGCGCCCGGACGCTGGCCTTCGCCGCCGTCTGCGCCACCTGGCCGGCGCCGACCGCCCCCCGGGTGCGGGTGACGGGGGCGGGCCTGCCGCCCACGCTGATGCTCAACTCGGTGCACGACCCGGCCACCTACTACGAGGCGGCCCGCTCGGCCCACCGGGCCTTGCGCGGCTCCCGGCTGGTGACGGTGACCGGCAGCGGCGACCACGGCCAGTACCCGGGGTCCAACGCCTGCGTCCGCGAGGTGGTCGAGTCCTACCTGCTCGACGGCCGCGTCCCCGCCCGTGATCTCAGCTGCCCCTGATCTCAGCTGCCCCTCCCCGCAGTCGGGTTGACCGGCGCCCAGGCGCCCCCCGGCGCCGGGTGCGGTCCGGCCGGACGGGTGGTGGCCCCGGCCTGCCGGGAGTACGGGGGTGGCCGCCGGGCCCGGTGGCCACCCCCGCATCCTCGGCGGATCGGAGCCGGCGGAGCTCAGGGGCGGTCGAGGGTGATGGAGTTGACCGGTCCCAGGTCGGCCCAGACGCCGTTCTGGGCGGCCATGTCGTAGTTGCAGTTGGTGCCGTTGTAACCGAGGCACAGGCGGGCGTGGGCGCCACCGGTCTGGTTGTTGAGGACCCAGTGCCAGCCCGTCTTGTTGCTCAGGTTGTGGGCTCCGTAGCTGTAGAAGACATCGGTCGGCGGGGTGGAGGTGGGGGCGCCCTCGCCGTAGATGCAGACCGCTCCGGACGGGCAGCCGTCCCAGCTGCCGGCGGCCCGGGCGCCGGTGGCACCCAGGGTGGTGACGGCGGCGGTCGCCAGGGCGAGCGCGGCGGCGGCGTGCAGGATCCTGCGCATGTGGTTCTCCCTCTGGGGTCGCGGGGCCGGCGGTGAGTGATCCGGCCACTGATCAGCAGCGTAGGAGCGGTGCGGCGGCCACGGTCCCTGACGGATGACAGGGTGTGGCGGGCGGCGGGGCGCGCGGAACGACACCCACCGAGCAGCCCCGGGAGCAGCCGGGCGGCCGATACGAGTACCGGTCGGCGTGAAGTCCGAACAGGGTCAGCGCGGGGTCGCGAAGGTGTCGCAGTCGCTCATCGAGCCCGTGCGGTAGCCGGCGGTGAACCAGGCCTGGCGCTGCGCCGAGGAGCCGTGCGTCCAGACCTCCGGGTCGATCCGGCCGGTCGCCTGCTGCTGGATCCGGTCGTCGCCGACGGCGGCCGCGGCGTCCAGACCCTGGGCGATGTCCTGGTCGGTGAGGGTGCTGATCAGTGGCCGGCCGGTGGAGGCCTGCGGGGTGGTGGTGGCGTGGTGCGCCCACACCCCCGCGTAGCAGTCCGCCTGGAGTTCGAGCTTCACCGAGGCGCTGTTCCGGCCCTGCCGGTCCCCGCCGACCCGCTGGGTCGTGCCGGTCAGGTTCTGGATGTGGTGCCCGTACTCATGGGCCACCACGTACGCCTCGGCGAAGGGGCCGCCGCGGGCGCCGAAGCGGGTGGAGAGCTCGTCGAAGAAGCCGAGGTCGAAGTAGGCCTGACGATCGCCCGGACAGTAGAACGGGCCGACGGCGGACGTCGCCGCGCCACAGGCGGTGGAGACGCGGTCGGTGAACAGGACGGTCTCGGCGGGGCGGTAGGGCGTGCCGTGCCGGGGCAGTTCGCCCCGCCAGTACTCCTGGAGGCTGTTGGTGACGGCGACGATCCGGCAGTCCTGACGGCGGTTCGCGTCCGCGCCGCTCCGGCAGACCTGCTGCACCTCGCCGGCGGTACTGGGGCGCGCGTCCGCACCGGGACCGCCTCCTTCGGAGAGACCGAGCAGGCTCGGGTCGACCCCGAAGAGCACCGCGACCAGCGCGATCAGCAGGCCCGCCGCGCCACCGCCGATGGCGACCCGGCCACCCGGGCGGCCGCGCCGGTCGTCCACCTGCGAGGTGTCGAGGTCCCCCTGCTCGTCGAACTGCATGTCCCTCCGTCCGTCGCACCCGCCGCGACCCGGGTGCGGCCGCCCGGCCACGGTAGCCCGCCGGGCCACCCCGGCCGGGGCAGGACGCGCAGGCCAGAACGGGTCTGCCGCACCCGGCCGCCGGGGTGATCCAGCTGAGCCGGCTCACCCACGTCGCCGGGCCCGGAACGCCCCGCCCGCACCGCGCCCCGCACCCCGGCGGGCCCCACCCTCGACCGTCTCGACCGCCGCGACCCCCTCCACCGGCGCCCCCGGCCGCGGACGTTCCGCACGCCGCCCCGCCGCACGCGGCCGCCCGAGCAGCACACCCACCAGCACCAGCAGCAACCCGCCCGCCTGGACCGGCCCCAGCTCCTCTCCCGCCACCGCCGTACCGAGCAGGACACCGGTCATCGGGTTGAGCAGGCCGACCAGGCCGACCGTCCCGGCCGGAAGGTGCCGCAGACCGGCGAACCACGCGACGAACGCCAGCGCCGTGGCCACCACGGCGACGTACCCGAACGCCAGCAGCTCCGCCAGGGCGGGCACCGGCGGCGCCCCCTCGGCGACCGCGGCCACCGGGAGCAGGACGAGCCCGCCCGCGATCAGCTGCCAGGAGGTCGAGGCCAGGACGTCCGCACCGTCGCGCCAGCGGCCGGCCAGGACGTACCCGAAGGAGGAGACCAGCATGGCGGCCATCGAGGCGGCCAGCCCGGCCGGGCTCACCGCACCCGCCCGGCCGAGCACCATCAGCCCGACCCCGCCCAGCCCCACCAGCGCGCCGACCAGGTGCGCGCGGGCCGGCCGCTCGGCCACCAGGGCCCAGGCGATCAGGATCATCGCCAGCGGGGAGGCCGCCATGACGGTCGAGGCGACGCTGGTGGCGAGCAGTTGCGAGGCGACGTAGAGCAGGACGAAGAAGACCCCTGTGTTGAGCAGTCCGAGCACCGCCGAGCGCCACCACCAGGCCCCGCGCGGCAGCCGCCGGCCGAGGGCGAGCAGGATCAGGCCGGCCGGCAGGGCCCGCAGGGCGGCGCCCCAGAGCGGGCGGTCCGCCGGGAGGAACTCGCGGGTGACGTAGTAGTTGGCACCCCAGGCGACCGGCGCGACGGCGGTCACCAGGATCCACCGAATATTCGCTTCCATGGAAGCAATATAGCTTCCGAGGAAGCTACCCGGCTAGGATGGCGCCATGGAACAGCAGCGCGACCCGCTCGGACCGCCGCCCGGAGCCCCGGACCACGTGGCCGCCATCCAGGCCGAATGGCGGCGGGAGCGGCCCGATCTCGACGTCTCGCCGCAGGCGGTGATCGGCCGGCTGCACCGCCTCGCCGCCCGCCTCACCGACGAGCTCGGCCTGGTGTACGCCCGCTACGGCCTCGGCGAGGGCGAGTTCGACGTGCTCGCCGCGCTGCGCCGCGCCGGCACCCCCTTCGAACGGGCCCCCGGTGAACTCGCCGCCCACACGATGGTCACCACCGGCGCCATGACGAAGCGGGTCGATCGCCTGGAGCGGGCCGGGCTGGTCACCCGCCGTCGCAGCGACGAGGACGGGCGCGGGCGCGTCGTCGCACTCACCCCGGCCGGCCGGCGATTGATCGACGAGGCGTTCACCGCCCACATGCGCAACGAGCACCGCCTGCTGGAGCTGCTCACTCCCCAGGAGGCCACCGCCCTGGAGGGCCTGCTGACCAGCTGGCAGTACCGCCTGGACCACCCCCCGAAGTCCACCGAGGCCTGACGAGGATCCGCCCGCCCTCCCCGGGAAGCCGCGACGGGCCAGAACTCCGACGGTCCAGGGCTCGGCAGCCGAGGAATCGGCAGCTCAGGGCCCGCCGGCTCCGGACGCCGGCGGCGTCAGACCGGCGTCAGACCGGCGTCCGCCAGGATCCGCGCCACGGTCTGCTCCAGGGTGCTGTCCTCGCCGATGACCTGCTCCGCACCACCGGGCAGCAGATCGCCCCCGACGTACCAGCCGGTCATCTCCTCGGAGCCGAACTCGGCGGCCTGCGGCCGCAGCGAGTGCCGGCGCAGAGTCTCCGCCAGGTCGACGTCGAGGTAGTACAGCAGGGTGCGGCCGCGGTGGTCCGCGGCCAGCCGCCCGAGCATCGGGCCGTACCGCGCGGCGGTCAGGATGCCTTCGACGACGACGTGGAAGCCGTGGTCGAGGGCGTAACGGGCGACGGTGTCGATCAGGCCGATCGAGGCGCAACCGTCCGTGTCCCGCTCCTGCAGCACGGTCCGGCGCAGGTTGTCCTGGCCGACCAGCGCGAGCTTCCCCCGCCCGCACCGGGCCCGCAGCTCGGCCGCGATGCTCGACTTGCCGGATCCGCTGTTGCCCCGCAGGACGATCAGCACGGTGTGCTCACTGCCTGTCATCCACCCCACGCTAGTGGACGCCGCCCGAGCCCGCCGGGCACCGCCGCGGTGCGGCGGCGGGCCGGCCCGGTGGAATGCGGGTGATCCCGCCCCTCGGCCCGCGATACGGTCCGGCGCATGGCGACCTTGTGGTGGGACATCGTGCTGATCGGCGGAGCCTCGGGCATCGGGAAGAGCCGGGCAGCCGCGCGACTGGCCCGGGAGACGGGCGCGTTCGTGGTGGAGTTCGACGACGTGGTCAGCGCCGTCCAGGAGATCACCACAGCCGCCCAGCACCCGGGGCTGCACCACTTCGACGGCCCTGACCCTGCCGAACCCCGCACAGCGGAGCAGGAGTTGGAGCTGCAGATCGCGACCGCCCGGGCGCTGGAGCCCGCCGTCCTCGGTGTCGTCCGCAACCGCCTGACGGTGGACGTGCCCGCCGTCGTCGAGGGCGACTACCTCACCCCGGCCGCCGCCGCCCGGGCCGTCGAGGCGGGGCGGGCGGCCGGGCGCCGCGTCCGGGCGGTGTTCCTGCACGAGCCGGACGCGGCCCGGATCACCGCCAACTACGCCGCCCGCGAGCCCGGGTGCGGCCCGCAGGTGCGGCGGGCCGAGGTCGGCGCCCGGTACTCGCACTGGCTCGCCGAGCAGGCGGACCGGTACGGCCTCCCGGTGGTCGACTGCCGCCCCTGGGACACCCTCGCGGTCCGCCTCGACGAGGCGCTCCGCACTCCCTCGGGCCGGCCGGGCCCTCAGCCCCCCGCGCCTCGTACGTCCGGCCGGGTGTCGTAGGCGTCCCGGGCGGCGAGCACCTCGGGCATGTTCTCCTCCGCCCAGGCCTTGATCGCCCGCACCACCGGCAGCAGTCCGGTCCCCAGCGGCGTCAGCGCGTAGTCGACCCGGGCGGGCACCGAGGGCGTGACGGTGCGGGTGAGCAGGCCGTCCCGCTCCAGGGCGCGCAGGGTCTGGGTGAGCATCTTCTCGCTGACCCCGGCCAGTCGGCGGCGCAGCTCGCTGTACCGCTGCGGGCCGTCGGCCAGTGCGTTGACGAGGAGGCTGACCCACTTGTCGCCGATCCGGTCGAGCAACTGCCGCGCCGGGCACTGCGCGAGGTAGGCGTCGAAGCTCGCGCGCTCGGCCGAGCGGCGCTGGGCGGCGGTCATGGTGGCCATGGGCTTCCCTCCCCGTACGGTACGCACTTCGCGGTGCGTGCTTCCGACCGGAGAGCAACTCTCCCTAGCGTGGGTGCCGTTGGCAAGTCCGATCGCCCCGGGACCGCCGGGTCCCGCCGTCCCCTCCCCGAGGAGTGCCCCGTGCGCGCCGTCGTCGTCCGCAGCCATGCCGGTCCGGAAGCCCTGGAGCTGGTCGAGGTGCCCGTCCCCGAGGCCGGCCCTGGCCAGGTGCGGGTCCGGGTGTCCGCCGCCGGGGTCAATCCGGTGGACGCCGTGACCCGCTCCGGGGCCCTGGTGGCGGCGGGGCTGATGGCACCGCGCGAGGTGACCGGGCTGGGCTGGGACGTGGCGGGCACGGTCGACCGGGTGGGCCCGGGAGTGTCCGGCTTCGGCCCGGGCGACCCGGTGATCGGTCTGCGCGACCGTCTGGACGTCCCGCTCGGCACCTACGCCGAGTACGTGGTGCTGGACGCCTCGGCGCTCGCCCCGGCCCCGGCGGGGGTGCCGGCCGTCGAGGCGGCGACGCTGCCGTTGAACGGACTGACCGCCGCCCAGGCACTGGACCTGCTCGGCCTCCCGGCCGGCGCCTCGCTGCTGGTGACCGGCGCGGCCGGCGCGGTGGGCGGCTTCGCCGTCGAACTCGCCGCCCTGCGCGGCCTACGGGTCGTGGCCCTGGCCGGTGCGGCGGACGAGGCGCTGGTCCGGGGTCTGGGGGCCGAGTGGTTCGTGCCGCGCGGCAGCGCCGATCCGGCCGCCGCCGTCCGGGCGCTCGTCCCGGGCGGGGTGGACGGCGCCCTGGACGCCGCCCTGCTCGGGGTGGTCGCACTCGGCGCCGTCCGCAACCGTGGCAGCTTCGTCACCGTGTCCGGGGGCGCGCCCCAGGGCCTGCGCGGCATCCGGGTCGCCAACGTCTGGATCGCCGCCGACGGCCCGGCGCTCGCCGAGCTGTCCGCCCTCGCCGCCGCGGGCCGGCTCACCCTCCGGGTGGCCGCCACCCACCCGCTGGCCCGGGCCGCCGACGCCCACCGCCGACTGGCCGGCGGCGGCCTGCGCGGCCGGCTCGTCCTGGTCCCCTGACCCACCGCCGGCGCGAGAACGGTGCGACCTCGGCGTGCTCTACCACCGCAACGAGGGCGCCATCGGCCTCTCCCCCGGCCTCGCCGACACCACCGGCCACATCACCGCCTTCCAGGCCGGCCCCTCCACCGTCCCCGCCAACGCCGGCTGGGGCAGGAACGCCGTCCAGCTGCCGTGACCCCGGTCCCCGTCCCGCCCCCGGCGTGACGGCGCGAGGGCCGACGACCAGCGGGTCGCCGGCCCTCGCGCCGGGCGTCGGCGTGCGGACGACGGCGGAACTACCCGCGCGAGGCCTGCCGTTGGCGGAGCCAGGCCAGGGCACCGATCAGGCCGACCGCGCCGCCGGCGCAGAGTTTGACGGCGCCCTTGGCGAGCAGCCAGCCGATCCCGGGGGCGGTCCAGCCCAGCCAGTGGAGGACGGCCAGCAGGACCGCCACCGCCCCCAGCGCCGCCAGGACGGTCACCACCACCGCCGCGCCGGTGGAGAGTTCGGTCTCCCCGGCCGTGGTCGCCCGTACCTCGTTCGTGCCCCCATCATCCATGGGAGCGATCATAATCCGGCTCAGCGCGGGGCGTGGTGGGTGTCGCCGCTGTGCTCGCCGGTCTCGTGGTCGGGGAAGCTCACGGCCAGCGTGACGCGGTACTCGTAGACGTCGTCGCGGTGCCCCGGCACCCGGGCCCAGGCCAGCGAGTGCACCTCCGCCTCGGGTGCCTGGCGGCACCACGCGGCCGCCTCCTCCAGCGCCCGGGCCGCCGAACGGCCGGTGCACACCACGGCGGTGTACGCCGCGACGGCGACGTCGCCGCCGCTGCGCCCCGCCCGCGAGACCGCCCGGACGGCGGCGGCGGCATGGGTCAGGTCACGGGCCAGGTCGTCCACGACCCGGGGCGGCGCCGGGAGGACCGGCCCCTCCGCCACGGTCTCCGGCAGGTTCGTGCTCACCGTCTGGGCCTCCATCCGCCTGGTCTCGGGATCCGCCGATTGCGGGATCCGCCTGGTCACCGGCCCAAGGATGCCGGGCCGCCATTCCTGGCATGACCACTTTCACCAGAACATCACCCGTCCGGGGAGCTGAGGAAGGAGAGCTCGACACCGACCGCCCGGTACTGGTAAAGGACTTGCCTCGCATCGGTCCTGGTCAGACCCTCCCGTCCCGGGCGCCGCCGGGAGCCCGGCCGCACGTGCGCGTACCACCCCCGCACCCCGGACCGCCGGTCCGACCGCCGGACGCGCCGGGTCGGGCTCGTGACGCAGCTGTGCAACTCCCGTTTCGGGAACGGGAAATACCGGACCGGCCCGGCCACTAGGATCCCTGGAGCACCACAGTCCGCCGCACCGGCGGGCGCCGGACGAGGGGGTCCCATGCAGCTCAAGTCAGCGGTCCGGTACGGGCGTCGGCAGCTCTGGCTGCCCGCGTTGGCCCTCGCGGGCGTCGCCGTGGCCGGCTGCTCGTCCTCCGGCGGGGCGACGGCCGCGCCTCCGCCCACCACACCCGCCGCGGCCGCGTCGACGCCCGGCGCGCCCGCGCCCACGGCGGCGACGACACCCGGATCCAGCGCCTCCGCGCCCGCCCCCGCGAGCACCGGAGCACCCACCGCCGCGTGCGCCGGGCGGCCGGCGGACGCCTGCACGCTGCTGCAGTCCCCCCAGGTCGTCGCGGCGGTGGGCACCTCGGGCCCGTTCCGCGGCACCCACCCCGACCCGGCGAGCGACGGCAGCCCGGTCTGGGGCTGCACCTGGGGCTCGCCCGACTCCTACGCCTCGGTCCGCGAGACCACCCCGACCGCGCTGGCCTCGGCCAAGGCGGACGGCCAGCTCCAGGTCACCACCCTGCCGGGGGTCGGCCAGGAGGCGGTGCTGACCCAGCGCAAGGACGGCACCCACCCGAGGGCCCTCTTCGTGGCCGGCGGACGCGTCTACGCCGTCGAGGTGGTGAAGGACCGCGGCCCGGGCGACGGCGTCAACGCCCCGGCGGAGGCGCTCGCCGAGAGCGGGCTGGCGATGGTGCTGGCCAAGTCGCTCGGCGGCTGAGCCCACGGCGAACCGGCGGGTCTCAACCGGCGGGCCCCCAACCAGCGGCCCCCGGACCGGCCGCCGGGGGGACGCCGGGCGGCGCAGCCGGTTCCCTCCGGGGCGTGAACGGCGCCGGGCGGGGGCCTGCGGGCGGATGCGGGTACGGCACGGGCGTTCACAGAATGACGCCACCGTGCCGCACCCGGCACTCCCCCGAAAGCCAAGGCGGACCGCATGAACCGACTCCACCCACCCACGCCCCCGGACCGCCCGCGCGACACGCCTCCGGGGGGCCGAACGCCGGTGTCACACACCGCCACCGCCCTGCTGGGCGGACTGGCGCTGCTCGCCCCGGCCCTGGCCGGTTCGCTGGTCACCCCGATACCCGCGCACGCCGACAACCCCACCGTCTCGGTGAACAGCCTGCGCACCGGCTGGGACGCGGCCGAGCCCGGCCTGGGCCCGGCGCAGGTCTCCGGCTCGGACTTCGGCCGGCGCTGGTCCACCGCCGTCGACGGCGCCGTCCTCGCCCAGCCCCTGGTCGCCGGTTCGACCGTGGTGGTCGCCACCGAGACGAACCACGTCTACGGCATCGGCGCGACCGACGGCCGGATCCTGTGGCAGCGCGCGCTCGGCACACCGGTCCCGTCGTCCACCGCCTGCCTCTCCCCCGGCACCGGCATCACCTCGACACCCGTGTACGACAAGTCGACCGGCACGGTCTACCTGGTGGCGAAGTCCACCGAGGGGGGCGCCCACTTCTCGGTGCACGCGCTGGACGTCACCTCGGGCGCCGAGCGCGGCGACTGGCCGGTCACCGTCCAGGGCTCGCCGGTGAACAGCCCCGGGGTCCCGTTCAACCCGGGCACCTCGGCGCAGCGCGCCGGACTCCTGCTGCTGGACGGGGCGGTCTACTTCGGCTTCGCCTCGGACTGCGGCGTCGGGACGTACGTGGGCCACGTCGCGGGCGTCCACACCGGGACCCGCAAGCTGACGCTCTGGTCCACCCAGTCCGGCTCGGCCTCGCAGAACGCGGGCGTCTGGATGAGCGGCGGCGGCCTGGTCTCGGACGGCGCCGGGCGGATCCTCCTCGCCACCGGCAACGGCGCGGGCACGGGCTCCTCCCCGCCGAAGGGCCCCGGCGACAAGCCGCAGGGCCACTTCGCCGAGTCCGTCGTGCGGCTGGGTGTGAACGCCGACGGCAGCCTCACCCCGAAGGACTTCTTCAGCCCGACCGACAACCGGGACATGGACCACGGCGACGTGGACCTCGGCTCCGGCGGGCCGGCCGCCCTGCCGTCCGGCTTCGGCACGACCGCCCATCCGCACCTGCTGGTGCAGGTCGGCAAGGACGGCCGGATCTTCCTGCTGGACCGTGACCGGCTGGGCGGCATGGGCCAGGGCCCGAACGGCACCGACGCCGCGGTCGGCACGACCGGCCCGTTCAAGGGCGTCTGGGGCCACCCGGGGGTCTGGGGCGGGGACGGCGGCTATGTCTACCTGGTCGAGAACTACGGCTCGCTGCGCGCGCTCAAGTACTCGGTGAACAGCGCCGGGAACCCCCAGCTGACCAGCGCGGGCACCAGCGCCGAGGGCTTCGGCTACGCGTCCGGCTCCCCCGTGGTCACCTCCAACGGGACGGCCTCCGGTTCGGCGCTCGTCTGGACCGTCTACTCCGGCAGCGGTCCGGGCGGCCAGAACGGCGAGCTGCGGGTGTACGACCCGCTGCCGGTCAACGGCGTGCTCAAGCTGCGCCGCAGCTTCGCGCTCGGCACGGTGAGCAGGTTCGCCGTGCCCGCCACGGACGGCGGGCGGGTGTTCGTGGGCACCAAGGACGGCCACCTGGTCGCCTTCGGCCGCGCCGCCGCCTGACACGGTTCCAACCCGGCGCGCCGCCCCGGATGCCGCGCCGGCCCGACCGTGCCGCCTCCCGACGGCGTCGCCTCCCCGACAGCGCTCCGGCCGTACCGCCCGGTGGCCGGTCAAACCCCCGGCCCCGGCCCGTCACCCGTTCGAGCGCGATTGTCCGCACATCGCGCGGGTTGGACCGGCGGCCGGGCCCGGCGGCTCGTAGCGTCCTGACCCACGGGGCCGCGCGGCCCACCGGGCGCGTGCGCTCCTCCCACCCGCCCTCTCCCGAGGAGGAATCCCGATGAACCGCACCGTCGCTCCGCTGCCCACCCCCGCCGCCGCACCGCCCGAGCGCCCGGCCGACGCCACCCCGAAGCCCGCCTGGTCCGCACCGGCGGTCGAGTGCCACCGCACCGGCGCCGAGGTCACCGCCTACGCCGGACGGGCCGCCCAGTGGCTCAGCCGCTGACCCGCGAGCGGTTCGCGGCCAGGCTGTACGACCTGCGGGAGCGCTACTGGGACAGCCACCCGTTCCATCTGCGCCTGCACTCCGGTGGCTGCACGCCACCGGAGTTGCGGCGCTGGGTCGCCAACCGCTGGTACTACCAGCTCTGCCTGACCCGCAAGAACGCCGCGATCATCGCCAACTGCCCGCTCCCGGAGGTCCGCCGGACCTGGGCCGAGCGGCTCGCCTACCAGGACGGACCGGCCGCGCCCCTACCCTGCCCCGAGCGCGGCGCACCGGCCGGGGGCGCACCGGACGCCACCGCACCCGCCGAGGGCGGCCTCGCCGACTGGCTGGTCCTCGCCGAGGCGGTCGGCCTGGACCGCGCGGAGGTCACCGACGAACGGCACGTCACCCGCGGGGTCCGCTTCGCCGTCGACGGCTACCTGCACTTCTGCCAGACCAGAGCGTGGACGGAGGGCGTCGCGGCGGCCCTCACCGAGATGTTCTCGCCCGACCACATGGCCCAGCGGGTGACCGCCTGGCGCACCCACTACGACTGGATCGACCCGGCGGGGTACGCCTACTTCGAGCACCGCATCCCCACCGCCCGCAAGGACAGCGCCCGCACCCTGGAGCTCGTACTGGACCACTGCGTCACCGCCCACCAGCAGCAGGCCGCCCTCGACGCGCTGGCCTTCAAGTGCGAGGTGCTGCGGGCCATGCTGGACGCCGTCGACTACGGGGCCGACCGGTGACGACCGCTCAGGCCGCCCCCGCCGCCCAGGTGCCCGGGCTGCGGCGCGGGGTGCGGCTGGTGCACGACCCGGTCCGCGACCGGGCCGCCCTGCTCTACCCCGAGGGCGTCCTGCTGCTCAACGACACCGCGGCCGCCGTACTGCGCCACTGCGACGGCCGGCGCGACACCGCGCTGATCACCGCCGGGCTCGCCGCGGAGTACGACGGGGTGGACGAAGGGCAGGTCCGCGAGCTGCTCGCCGACCTCGCCGAGCGCCGGCTGCTCACCCTGGACGGCTCCGGCGCACCCGCGCTGCCGTACCCGGCCACCGGCCTGCCGGGCGCGGCCGTCCGGGCACCGGCGCCGTTCGGCCTGATCGCCGAACTCACCTACCGCTGCCCGCTCCAGTGCACCTACTGCGCCAACCCCGTCGAACTCGCCCGCTACCGGGATGAACTGGACACCGACCAGTGGCTGCGCGTGCTCGACCAGGCCCGCGGGCTCGGCGTCCTCCAGGTCCACCTCACCGGCGGCGAGCCGCTGCTCCGCCGCGACCTCGCCCGGATCGTCGCCCACGCGCACGACCTGGGCCTCTACACCAACCTGGTCACCAGCGGGCTCCCGCTGGACGAGCCGCGTGCCGCCACGCTCGCCGGGGCGGGCCTGGACCACGTCCAGCTCTCCCTCCAGGACGCCGACCTGCGCCGCGCGGACGCCGTGGCCGGCCTCGCCGCGCACGAGCGCAAGCTCGCCGCCGCGGCGCTGCTGACCGGCGCCGGGCTGCCGCTGACCGTCAACGCCGTGCTGCACCGGGGCAATCTGGCCCGGCTCGGCGCCCTCGCCGACCTGGCCGTGGCGCTCGGCGCCGACCGGGTCGAGCTGGCGCACACCCAGTTCTACGGCTGGGCCTGGCAGAACCGGGCGCACCTGGCGCCGAGCGAGGCCCAGGTCCGCCAGGCCGAGCTGGACGTGGCCGCCGCCCGGGAGCGCCACGGCGGGCGGATCGAGATCGTGCACGTCGCGGCCGACCACCACGGCGGCGCCGTGAAGCCCTGCATGGACGGCTGGGGCCGCCGGCAGCTGGTGGTCGCGCCCACCGGTGACGTGCTGCCCTGCCTGGCCGCCGCGCAGCTGCCCGGTCCGGCGCTGCCGAACGCGGTGACCGACGGGCTCGCCGCGATCTGGCACGACTCGCCCCTGTTCAACCGGTACCGGGGCACCGACTGGATGCCGGAGCCCTGTCGCGGCTGCGCGCTGCGCGAGGTCGACCACGGCGGCTGCCGCTGCCAGGCCTTCCAGTTCACCGGGGACGCCGGCGCCACCGACCCGGCCTGCCGCCTCTCCCCCGACCACCACCTGGTCACCGGGCCGGTCCCGGTGACCACCCCGGCCCCCGTGCCCCGGAGGACGCGCTGAAGATCCGGATCCTGGGCACGGCCGCCGGTGGCGGACTGCCCCAGTGGAACTGCGGCTGCGAGGGCTGCTCCACCGCCCGCCGCACCGGCGCCGCCCGCAGCCAGGACTGCCTGGCGGTCAGCGCGGACGGCGTCGCCTGGTACCTGGTCAACGCCTCGCCCGACCTGCGGAGCCAGCTGCTGGCCGCCCCGGAGCTAGCGCCGGCCGCCGGCACCCGGGACACCCCGCTGCGCGGCGTCCTGCTCACCAGCGGCGAGCTCGACCACACCCTCGGCCTGTTGACCCTGCGGGAGGCCGCCGGGCTGAGCGTGCACGCCACCGAACCGGTCCGTGCCGCGCTGCACGGCGCCTTCCCGGTCGGCCCGCTGCTCGCGCCCTACACCAAGGCCCGCTGGCAGTCCGTCGCGCCGGGCACCGCCTTCGACCTGGCCGGCGGGCTGCGCGTCGAGCCGCTGGCGCTGGGCGGCAAGCGGCCGCGGTACGCCGCCGACCTGCCCGGCGAGGCCTGGGACGGCCGGGCGGACTGGGTGACCGGCTACCGCTTCACCGCCGCCGGGTGCCGGTCGAGCGCGGTGTACGCGCCCGGACTGGCCGCCTGGACGCCGGAGCTCGACCGGGCGGTGGCCGGTGCGGCCGTGGTGATCCTCGACGGCACCTTCGCCACCGACGACGAACTCGCCGAGCGCACCGGCGGCTCGCGCTCCTCCCGCGGCATGGGCCACCTGGCGGTCCGGGACTCGCTGGCCCACCTGGGCCGCCACCCCGGCCCGCGCTACCTCTACACCCACCTCAACAACACCAACCCGCTGGCCCACCCGGGCTCCCCCGGCGCCGCCGCCCTCGCACCGGCCCTGGCGGCGGCGGGCGCGGCCGTCGCCGAGGACGGTCAGCTCGTCGAGTTCTGAGCCCCGGCGCCGCTCCCCGGCCCGCCGGGTACCGCCGGGCGCACCCTCGCCACCTGCCCGTTCACCGGACGGTGGGGCCCGGGACAGCCGCTGCTCACCCGGGTCCGGTCAGATCATCGTGATACTAATCATTCCGGTAACACGAACTGTCATGCACTGGCAGGCACGATGGTGACAGCCCGTCCGTTCCCCCGGGGTCCGGACGGTGACGGGGAGGGCACGGCATGAAGGCACGGGTCGACAGCGGACGACAGACGGGGCGCCGGATACGGCTGGGCAAGCGGGTGACCGGGACGGCCGCCGCGTTCACCGCGCTCGCGGCCCTGACCGGCTCTCAGGTGACGGGACTCGGCCTCTCCGGTGTCGCGGCAGCCGAGCCGGTGCCGCCCGTGATCGACCCGACCACCTCCGTGGTCGCCACCGCTCCCGGCACCGCGCTGCCCGGCTCCGAGCTGCCGTCGCCCGCCGACGGGCCGACCGTGCCGGTCGACGGCGGGGGCGCCGTCCCGCTGCCGCAGCCGCCCACGACCCTGCCGGGCGACCCGTCCGCCGGACCGTTCCGGACCGGGCCCGCCCTGCCGGCGACGGTCTTCGCCGCCTACCGCAAGGCCGAGGCCGCGCTGGCCGTCCGCTCGCCCGGCTGTCACCTGCCGTGGCAGCTGCTGGCCGCGATCGGCGAGGTCGAGTCCGGCCAGGCCAACCGGGGCGGGGTGGACGCCGCGGGGACGACGTACCGGCCGATCCTCGGCCCGGCGCTCAACGGCAACGGTTTCGCCGCGATCTCCGACACCGACGGTGGCCGCTACGACGGCGACCGGCTCTGGGACCGGGCCGTCGGACCGATGCAGTTCATCCCCTCCACCTGGGCCTACTGGGGGGTCGACGCCAACGGCGACGGCCAGGCGGACCCCAACAACGTCTTCGACGCCGCCGAGTCGGCCGGCCGCTACCTCTGCGCGGGCGGCCGCGACCTCGGCAATCCGGCCCAGCTGGACCGGGCGATCCTCGGCTACAACAACTCGGGCGAGTACCTGCGGACCGTCAAGAACTGGATGGCGCACTTCGGCAGCGGGACGGCGACCACGACGCCGGACCGGCCCGCCCCGGCCGGCGCGCCGACCGCGCCGTCACCGTCGCCGACCGTGCCCGCACCGGCGACCGGCCCCACGACGCCCACGCCCCCGGCATCCCCGGCGCCGTCGACCGGCACGCCGACCGGTGGCCCGAGCGGGACGCCGACGGGGGCGCCCACGCCCACCGCGTCGGCCTCGCCCTCGGCCGGCCCGAGCCCGAGCGCCACGCCGAGTGCCACACCCAGTGCCACCCCGACCGGTACGCCGAGCACCTCGCCGACCGGTACGCCCAGCACCACCCCGACGGCCACCCCCACCGGGACGCCGACGGCCACCCCCACCGCCACGCCCACCACCTGTGCCACCCCCACGGCGACGGCGACGCCCACCGACGGCGCGAGCCCGACGGCCACCCCGTCGGCCACCGCCACCGCGACGCCCCCGGCGCCCGGCTGCCCGACGCCGACCGGCACCCCGTCGGCCACCGCCACCCCGAGTGGCTCGTCCTCGGCCGCCGCCTCCCCGTCGGCCTCCCCCTCGCCCTCGGCGCACTGACCACGCGCCGAGTACGAACCGAGCACGAACCGAGCACGCACGGAGCACGCGTGGCCCCGGCCCGGGCGCCCCGATCAGCGGGCGCACCGGGCCGGCGGCCGTTCAGTCCTCGTCGTCCTCGTCGTCCTCGTCGTCCGGGTAACGGCCGGCCGCCCGGTCCTGCTCCTCCTGGGCCTTGACCGGGAGGTCCGGGTCCCAGTCGGAGGGCCGCGGCCGTTCGGGCCCGTCGGGGCCGAGACGGAGCACCGGCTCGACCCGCACCAGCCGGAACCGCCGGTCGGCCGCCCGGAGTTCGTGTCCGCGCTCGGCGTCCAGCCGGTCGGCGGCGGCGGCGTACCGGGCGCGCTCGTCCTCGCCGAGGTCCGGCAGCAGCCGCGGGGCGAAGTCGCGCAGGTAGGCGGCGAGGCTGTCGCGGGCGGCCTGCGGGGTCTCGTAGGCCCCGGTCATCGGGCCCCAGTGGCCGTCCTCGTACTCGGCGACGGCGCAGTGCACCGGGAGCACGAACACCTTGGGGTAGCGGCTGGAGGCGTGCCGGGCGTCGGCGCGGACGTTCTCGGGGATGCCCCGGCCGACCGGCACCAGCGTCATCATGTCCAGCCGCAGGATCCCGTCGACCAGGGTGACGTCGGCACCCGGGTCGACGACGAAGCCGTCGACCCGGGACGGCAGCCGGTAGGCCTGGCCGACGGCGGCCGGGTCCGGGTCGGTGGGGCGCGGCGGTTCGATGCCCTCGGGGCCCGAGCGCAGCACCTGTTCGGCCCGGAAGATCCGGTACTCCCGCCCGGCGACGGTGATCTCGTCGAGCGCCTCCCACTCCATCCGCCGGTACGCCGCCGTGTAGGCGGCCCGCTCCTCGTCGGTGATGTCCCAGGTGGCGGCGAACCGGGCGCCGCGCTCGGCCCGCGCCCAGCAGCGGAACTGGTGGCCGAGGTCGTCGCGGGCCATCTGCGGGGTGGTCGCGCGGTAGCCGAGGATCCGCCAGGTCCCCTCGGGGGTGCGCTCCAGGCTGCCGAAGGCGGGCGCCATCATCATCAGGCTCGGATACCGCTCCCGGGAGGCCCACGCCTCCAGACCGGCCACGGCCGCGACCGGGTCGTCGGTGTGCGCGACCCGGATGGTGAGGTGCCCCGGCAGCTGCGCAGCGTCATCGTCCATGCGGCCAGTGTTAGCGGACGCGGCGAGTGGGCCGCAGGGATATCGGGGAAGTGCACCCGACCGGGCAACGGCGGCGGACCGGAGGGCCGTCCGCGTGACCGCGCGGGACGGGGACAGCGGGCGCGGGGCCCGTCCGGGGGGAGATCGGACGGCCCCCGCACCGCCGGTCGACGGACCGGCCGGAGGGCCGGTCGCGGGCGGCGCGGCGCGGGCAGGCCCGCGGCGCACCGTCAGAGGTGCTTGGCCAGCTCCGGCATCAGGTCCTGGAAGGTCCGCCCGCTGGCCGGCTGGCCGATCGCGGCCATCTGCCAACCACCGGCCGTGCGCTGCACCTTGGCCATGATCTGGGCGGTGTACGGGCCGCCGCCGGTGAGCGTGTACCGGGCCAGCTCGGCGCCGGTCTGCTCGTCGACCAGCCGGCAGAAGGCGTTCTCGACCTCCTGGAAGGTCTGCCCGGTGAAGGAGTTGACGGTGAACAGGATCTGGTCGACCTCGCTCGGCACCCTGGTGAGGTCCACCGTGATCGACTCGTCGTCGGTGGCGTCGCCGGCGCCGCCGGTCAGGTTGTCCCCGCTGTGCCGCACCGAACCGTCGTTGCTGGTGAGGTGCTGGAAGAAGACCACGTCCACCGGCTTGCCGGCGGCGAACAGCACCGCCGAGGCGTCCAGGTCGATCTCCTGCGAGGCCAACAGCTTGGCGAAGAACCCCTTCCGCTGGGCGGCCCGCCAGCCGAGGCCCATCCGCACCACGCCCAGCTGCCCCCCGCCCGGCTTCTCCAGGCTCAGCTTCTGCCCCTTGGCCAGCGAAACGCTCATCGCGTCCTCCTCGTTGCTCCGCCCTGCGTCCTGAATCTACAGCACTGTAGAGATTCCCGGGTGCGCAGGGTCGGTCCTGGGAATCCCCGTACCCCGCTCCGACGGTCAACACCACATCATCCGGACACGGAGGGATTCGCGACGACCCACCGGCGTCCCGGCCGCAATTCCGCACGCGGGCTCCGGCGCCGGTCCCGCACGCGGCGCCCGGCGGCGCCGACGAACTCCTGCTACGGCCGCTCCAACGGCCGCTCCAGCCGCACCAGGGCGTCGACCGCGGCAGCGCGCCCGCCGGTAGCCCCGTCGCGGTGGCCGGCCTCCGCGGCCACCGGGCGGAGCACCCGCTCGGCGCGGACGGTCCGCAGCCCGGCGTCGGCGAGGTCGGCGAGCACGTCGTCCGGGGTGAAGAGGACGCGCGGGTCCTGCGGGCCGCCGACCCCTTCGATGAGGTTGCTGCTGTCGTGGCCGACCACCAGCAGGGTGGCGCCGGGGGCGAGCGCGGCGGCGGCCCGGCGCAGCGCGGTGCGGCGGTCGGCGGCGGGGAGCTGGAGGTAGGCGACCAGCACCAGGTCGTAGCCCTCGGTCGGGAGCGGGAAGCCGCGGGCGTCGTCGTGGCGCCAGGTGAGCCGGCCGGCGACCTCGTCGGGCAGGTCCGCGGTGAGCCGCTCGGCGCGCTCCAGGGCGACGGCGGAGAAGTCGAGGCCGGTCACCCACCAGCCCTGCCGGGCGAGCCAGATGCTGTTGCGCCCCTCGCCGGCCGCGACGTCCAGGGCGCGGCCGGGAGTGCGGCCGGTCAGCTCGCCGACCACCCAGCGGTTGGGCTCGGCGCCCCAGACCAGCTCGCTCGCGGCGTAGCGGTCGTTCCAGTCCTGGCTGTCCATGGCTCGTCCTCCGTTCGGCGGGGCTGCTCCGTACGCCACCGTACCGGCGCGGGGGCCGCCGACCGTCCAGCGGGCGGACACCCTTGACGGCGAATATTGGTCCAGTCCAATCTGTGATGTCGTCGATGCGTACGGGCCCGGCCCGACGGTGTCGACGCGTCGTACCGAAGCATGTGCCACCCCGCCCGCGCGCCCCCACAGCGCTCGGCTCGGCTCCCTTCGGCCCACCCGGGCCACCGCACCGCCGGAACCCCCACTCATCCGGAGGACACCGCATGCACGACCGAGTCACGCCCGCGCGCCCCGCCGAGCGCCGGGCCGCCGCACCACGCCGGCGAGCCACCGCGCTGGCCCTGGCGGCCACGCTCACCACCGGCACCGCCGCCCTCGCGCTCTCCCTGAACACGGCCTCCGCGGCGCCCGTCAACCTGCTCGCCAACGCCGGTCTGGAGACCGGCTCGCTGGCCGGCTGGACCTGCGTCAACGGATCCGTCGTCACCACGCCGGTGCACGGCGGGAGCTACGCGCTCAGCGGGGCGGCCTCGGCCTCCGACACCGCGCAGTGCCAGCAGACCGTGACCGTGCTGCCCAACACCCAGTACACCCTGTCGGGCTGGGTCCAGGGCAGCTACGTCTACCTGGGCGCGACCGGGACCGGGGTCAACTCCTCCTCCTGGACGCCCAACGCGACCGGCTGGACGCAGCTGAGCAGCACCTTCACCACCGGCGCCGCCACCACCTCGGTGACGGTGTTCACGCACGGCTGGTACGGCACCGGCACCTACCGGGCGGACGACCTCAGCCTGACCGGCCCGGCCGGGCCGACCAGCAGCAGCAGCCCGACCGCGACCGGCAGCCCCACGGCGACCAGCAGCCCGACCGCGACCAGCAGTCCGACGGCGAGCACCAGCCCGACCGCCTCGAACAGCCCCACCGCGACCACCGGCCCGACGGCCTCGAACAGCCCGACGGCGACCACCAGCCCCACCGCGACGGCCACCGCCACGGCGACGGGCACCGGCCCGGCCGGGGACGGCAAGGTCACCGTGCCCGGCGGGCTCACCGTCGGCAAGGTCACCGGCAACGCCGTGGTGCTCAGCTGGCAGCCGTCCACGCTGACCGGCGGCGACGGCCCGGTCGCCTACAAGGTCTACTCGGGCAGCCAGCTGGTCGCGACCTCGATGGGCACCTCGGTGGCCGTCAGCTCGCTGCTGCCGAGCACCAACTACCGGTTCACCGTCCAGGGCTACTCGGGCAGCCACGCCTCCGCGCAGTCCGCGCCGGTGGGCACCACCACCGCGCCCGCCCCGGCCGCGAGCCCGTTCCGCTCGGCCTACTTCGACCAGTGGGGCGTCTACGAGAACGCGTACCACGCGAAGAACGTGGACACCAGCGGCGCGGCGGGCAAGCTGGACGTGATCACCTACGCCTTCGCCAACATCCACCCCACCACGCACACCTGCTTCCAGGCCGTGAAGGCCTCCGACTCGGCCAACGAGTCCAACCCCAACGCCGGGGACGGCGCCGGGGACGCCTACGCCGACTACCAGGCCGACTACAACGGCGCGGCCAGCGTGGACGGCAGCAGCGACACCTGGGAGCAGCCGCTCAAGGGCAACTTCAACCAGCTGCGCCAGCTGAAGGCCAAGTACCCGAACCTGCGGTTCACCATCTCGATCGGCGGCTGGACGTACTCCAAGTACTTCTCGGACGCGGCCGCGACGGACGCCTCCCGCAAGGCCTTCGTCTCCTCCTGCGTGGACATGTTCCTCAAGGGCAACCTGCCGACCGGCGTGGCCGGTGACGCCTCGGGCGGCCAGGCCTCGGCGGCCGGACTCTTCGACGGCGTGGACCTCGACTGGGAGTACCCGGGCTCGGCCGGCGGCCACACCGGCAACCACTACTCCGCCGCCGACAAGCAGAACTTCACCCTGCTGCTGAAGGAGTTCCGCACCCAGCTGGACGCCCTCGGCAACGCCCAGGGCAAGCGGTTCCTGCTGACCGCCGCACTGCCCAGCGGCCAGGACAAGATCGCGCAGCTGGAGACCGACAAGATCGGCGCCTACCTGGACTACGCCGACGTCATGACCTACGACATGCACGGCGCCTGGGACGCCAAGGGCCCGACCAACCACCAGGACCCGCTGCACGACAGCCCGGCCGACCCGACCACGCCGATCACTCCGGGCACCCGGAAGTACAACGTGGACACCACCCTCGCCGCGTACACCACCGGCCTGCCGGAGTACGGCATCGCGGGCGGCTTCCCGACCAACAAGCTGGTGCTGGGCATCCCGTTCTACTGGCGCGGCTGGACGGGCGTACCGGCCGGCTCGAACTACGGCCTGTACCAGAGCGCGACCGGTCCGACCCCGGCCAAGCCGCTGAGCGCCGAGGCCGGCCTGGCCGCCTGGAAGGAGCTCAACGCCACTGCGGCGAACACCCACTGGGACCCGGTGACGGAGGCCTCCTGGGTCTACGACGGGACCAACTTCTGGACGGGTGACACCCCGCAGGCCATCCAGGCCCGTGGGGCGTACGCCAAGAGCAAGGGCCTGGCCGGGATGTTCGCCTTCTCCCTGGAGAACGACGACGCCTCCGGCACCCTGCTGAACGCGATCGACAGCAGCCTGCGCTGACGCACCACCGGGCAGGGGCCGCGCGGATCAGCGTGATCCGCGCGGCCCCTGCGCCACCGCTCCTCGCGACGGGCCCTACCGTCCCGGCACCGGGTCCGCCCCGCCGCGGCGCGCCGTGCCCGGGCGGCAGCGGAGCAGCCGGCCGGCGGTCAGCCGCGCCCCGCGCACCGCGCCGTGCCGGTGCAGCGCCTGGACGGCATAGGTCGAACAGGACGGCGTGTACGGGCAGCAGGCCGGTCGCCGGGGGCTGATCTCGCTCCGGTAGTACCGCACCGCCCCGTACAGCACGCCCGCCGCGAAGCCGGCCGGGGCGGGCGCCGACGGATCGGCGGCCGCGCCGCGCCGTCCGCGGCCGCCACCGAGGGCGAACCGCAGGCCCGCGGCCATCATCACCGGGACGAGCGCGATCAGGCACGGGTCCCCGAGGTCGCAGCAGTCGCAGGCGTCCGAGCAGTCGTTGTCGTTCTTCTTGCCCTTCTGCCGCTGGTACGCCCGCCACTCCTCGCGCTGCTTGCGGCGCCGGCGGCGCTCCTTCTCGGGCAGCCACCACCAGGCGACCTGGGGGCGTCGGGGCGGGTAGGGCGCGCCCTGCTGGGGCGGCGGGTAGGTCACGACTGACGATCCTCTCGATGCGCCCGACGGGACCGACCCCCGACGGCCGGATCAGATTATCGAAGGAACGCCGGTCCGCGTGACGCTCAGTCGCCACCGCCCAGGGTCGGGAACAGATCGGTGAACGTCTGGGTGGTCACCGAGACGCTCCGGCCGAACGGATCGTCGAAGTCCCAGATCAGGAAGAGCAGGAAGGCGATCAGCGCGCTGAACGCCCCCGCCAGCAGCAACTCCCGCGGCGAGCGCCGGATCTGCAGCGCGAACACCATGCCGACGGTCACCACGGCTCCGACGATCAGGCCGAACCAGACCACGCCCGGCATGGTCGGCCCGGCGTTCTGGCCGCGGGCGCTGCGGGCGTCGTCGACGGTGCTGATCCGGTCCATGATCGGCTGGTAGGCCTGGGCCTCCAGATCGCTGGCCGGCGTGCGGGTGGCGACGTCCGTGCGGAGCTTGTCGAGTAACTCGGTGCCGCGCTCGGAGATCTCGCCGTGCTCGCGCATGTACGTCCACTCGGTGTCGACCACGTAGGAGACGTAGGCGTCCACATCGGCGCGGACCTTGTCGCGGAACTCGACCGGATAGATCTGGGCGCGCTCGCTCACCTCGTGCAGCGACTGCGCCTCGCGCGCCACGTCGTCCTGGGCGGCGCCGCGCGCCTCCCAGACGCCGGCGATGGCCAGGCCGAGCACGATCGCGTAGACCACGCCGATCATCATCGTCATGTACTCGATGACGTCGGGCGTCTCGTCGGTGTCCTCCTCCTCACTGACCCTGCGGTGCCTCAGCAGCACCACCGCCACCACGACGGCGCAGGCCGCCGACATGGCGATGGCCAGCGCCAACCACTCGGACATGGGAACTCCCTTCTTCAGCTCGGGTTCTCTGTATCGGGCCCGGCCGTCACCCGTTCACCGAACGGCCGGACGACCGGGCGGTCGAAGGCGGCCGGCCGGGCCGGGTCGCCTCGGGGGCCGGGCGCCTCAGGAGCGGCCGGAGCCGCCCCGGCCGGACCGGCCGCGCGGGCGCAGGGCCGCCGCGGCGAGCACGGCGGGCACGGTGACGAGCAGCATCGTCCGGGTCGGCGAGCTGCCGTGGTGGCGCTCCGGAGCGGGCACCGGCGGGGCCGCCAGCGGCACCCGGACGGGCTTGACCACGGGCCGCGGCTTCGCTTCGACGGCCGCCGGGCTCGGCGTGGCGGTCGGCGAGGGCGGCTCGGGCGCGGGGGCCGGTGGCACGACCGGTGCCGCGGTCGGCTTCGGCGTGGGCTTCGGCACGGGCCTGGTCGACGCGGGCGGCGGCGTGGGCCTCGGCGTCGGGGCGGGCGGCGGCACCGGCGCGGGGGTCGGCGTCGGGGTGGGCTTCGGCTCCGGCGTCGGCGGGTGGATCGGCGTCGGCGTCGGGGTGGGGGTGGGAGTCGGCGTCGGGGTGGGAGTCGGCGTCGGACTCGGCTTGGGCGTCGGGGTGGGGCTCGGGCACGGGTGGTGGTGGTGGTGCCAGGGCGGGTGGCTGGGCTTCGGGTGCGGACCGGGGTGGTGCAGCACTCCGGAGAGGTCGACCGAGAGGCCCACCTCCACGTCGACGTCGACATCGACGCCCACGCCACCGCGGCCGGCCGACACCGAGACGTCCGTGCCGGTGGAGACACAGGTCTCGACGACCGGCCCGTGCGGGTCGCCCCCGCCGTGGTGCTCGGAGGTCCGGGCGGCACCGGCCGCGCCGCTCAGCAGCGCGCAGAGGGCGGCCACCCCGGCCGCCGCGCCGGCCAGCCGGGCCCGGCGCCCGGAAGCGCCCTTGCTCACGACGATCAGGTCAGCGGTCACGACGGCCCGTCCACCGGTATCCGCCGTGCCCGCCGGGGCTGCGCCAGGGGCTCCATGTATCTCTCGCATCGTCAGGAGGTCCGCGTTCGTCGGGAGTTGTCCTCGTCGGGAGTCGGCCCCGTCCTGGAGCCCGGTCGGCGCCGGGAGGGGCGACATCGGACGGCCCGCCTTTGAGGGGCGGGCCGTCCGACGTCAGGTGAAACGATCTTGCGGTGGGCCGGTTACGGCCCGCCCGCGCCCGATCGGGCCGTTGTTCAGTGGCGGCCGTGCGCGATCTCGACGTTCTCCAGGACGCCGACCGCGTCCGGCACCAGGATCGCGGCCGAGTAGTAGGCGCTGACCAGGTACGAGATGATCGCCTTCTCGCTGATGCCCATGAAGCGCACCGAGAGGCTCGGCTGGTACTCGTCCGGGATGCCGGTCTGGTGCAGGCCGATGACGCCCTGGTTGTCCTCGCCCGTCCGGATCACCAGGATCGAGCTGGTGTTCTCCTTGGTGATCGGGATCTTGCTGCACGGCAGGATCGGTACCCCGCGCCAGGCCGGCACCTGCTGCCCGCCGAGGTCGACATGGTGGGGGTAGAGCCCGCGGGAGTTCAGCTCGCGGCCGATCGCCGCGATCGCGCGCGGGTGGGCGAGCAGGTAGTCGGGGTCGCGGCGGCGGCTCAGGAGCTCGTCGAGGTCGTCCGGGGTGGGCGGGCCCGAGTGGGTCTGGATCCGCTGCGAGAAGTCGGCGTTGTTGAGCAGGCCGAACTCCGGGTTGTTGACCAGCTCGTACTCCTGGCGCTCGCGCAGCGCCTCGATGGTCAACCGGAGCTGGTGCTCGGTCTGGTTCATCGGCTGGTTGTAGAGGTCGGCGACCCGGCTGTGCACCTTCAGCACCGTCTGGGCGACGCTCAGCTCGTACTCGCGCGGCTTCAGCTCGTAGTCCACGAAGGCGCCGGGCAGCTCGTACTCGCCGTGGTGGCCCGCCGACATGGCGATCTCGGCCTCGCCGCGCTCGTTCTGGCGCTGGAGCGGCAGGGCCAGGAACTCCTCCAGGTGCCGCTGGAGCGCGGGCGAGCCGTCCCGGATGGCCTGGAACTCGCGCCTCGGCAGCGAGAGCACGGTGCCGGCGGTCACCGTGGTGGCGGTGAACTCCCAGACGGCGTCCGGGTCGAGCACGGCGTGCTCGCCGAAGCGGTCGCCGTCGCCGAGCACGCCGACCACCGTCTCGTCGCCGTACTTGCCGGTGCCGATCTGGTTGATCTTGCCGTGGGCGATCAGGTAGATGCGGTCCGCCTCGGTGCCCCGCTCGGCCAGCACCTCGCCGGGGCCGAAGTCGCGCTGCTCGCAGCGGTCGGCGAGGGCCGTCAGCACCCCGTCGTCGTCGAAGCCGCGCAGCAGGGCGAGCTCCCCGAGCTCACGGGGGATGACCCGGACCTCCGAGCCGGTCTTGATGAACTCCACCCGGCCGTCGCCGACGGTGTAGGTGAGCCGGCGGTTCACCCGGTAGGCGCCACCGGCGGCCTGGACCCAGGGGAGCACCTTGAGCAGCCAGCGGGAGGTGATCTCCTGCATCTGCGGCGCGGACTTGGTGGTGGTGGCGAGGTTGCGGGCAGCGGCCGTCGTCAGGCTCGACTGCTGCGGTACCTGCTGCGTCTCCGGGTTCGTGTCCACCGGCATCGGCAGGGTCTCCTTCATCTGGTCAAGGTCACGCCGACCCGCCCCGGAGTCCGGGGACGGATCATCAGATACGCGTACGGGAAGGGGTGTTGGCGAAAGAGAGCGATCGTGTCCGCCCACTCGGGGCGACCCACCGGGAACCCTAGATCACCCGCGCCCGGCCAAAGCCGTACGGCCCCAAAGCACCCCTCGATAGGGTGAATCTGATGCGCCTGGCGGTTGGAATCCCGTGCGTTCCTCCCACCGATCCCGGACTTGCTGTGCATGCGAATCGCCCGCCCACCGGAACGATCCCCTCCACCCGAACGGAGCGACGTGCGGGCCCGCGGGCCACCGGGCGGCGCACGAGCGGATGGCACAGGCGTTCCCGTGTCGAACACCTGGCCAAGCGCCGGGTGGCGGCCGCTCGGACGCCCGGGCGGCGGCCCGTCACCCGCCCTGCGCCGCGGCCCGCCGGTGGCGGCGGTGGCGGCGGTACCAGACCTCGCCGACCAGGACGGACAGCACGAGCAGGATGATCGACATCAGCGGCCACCGGCTGCCCGCGACCCGGATGTCGGCGAGCAGCAGCACGATCACCGCCCCCACCGGCAGGACCAGCGAGATCCCCGCCCTGATGGTGGCCGCGACGGTCGCCGGGTCGGCGCGGCGCCGGCGCCGCCGCAGCGCGGCCCCGGCGACGTCGCCGCCGAAGTAGAAGTCGACGGCCCGGCTGCCGACCCGGTCGGTCGCCCGGGCGTAGGAGAAGCCCATGTAGGGCAGCCAGACCAGCGGCGCGACCAGCCCGATCAGGAAGACCAGCAGGACCAGCAGCCAGCCGCCGGCCGTCCGCCAGCGGGAGGGCGGCGGATCGGCCCCCTCACTGGTCAGCCCGAGCAGCCGGGCCATCCGCCGGAGCAGCGACCAGAGCCCGCGCCGCCGCCCGGCCGAGGGCCGGGGCGCGGTGTCCAGGGCGCGCCCGGCGGCGACGACATCGGGGTAGGCGCCCTGGAGCACCAGGACCTCGGCGGCCCGGGGCCGGGCGGCCGGGTCCCTCCCGGCCAGGGCGGCGAGTTCGAGGAACAGCTGGGCCTGGGCCAGCAGCGCGGTGCAGAACGCGAAGGGGATGAGCACCATGAACGGCCCGCCGACGAAGGCGCCCTCGCTCTGACTCACCCGCCGGGCGTGCGTCACCGCCAGTCCGGCCAGCTCCTGCGGCGTCGCCTCCGGGTGGGCCGCCCGCAGCGCGGCGACCCGGCGGGCGGCCCGGGGGCCGCGGTGGCGGACCGCGAAGACGGCGAGGGTCTCGGGCAGCAGCGAGGGGTGGGCCCGGACCGAGCGCAGCAGCTCGCCGACCGGGGGCTCCGGGCCGTCGGGCGCCGCCGCGTCGAATGCCGCCGATCCCTCTGCTGCCACGTCCGTCCCACCGGTTCGGCGATCGGGGTCCGACCGCTCGGCCGGGCGGACCGGCGGTCGCGGGCGGGTGCCCCCACCTCTTCCAGCAGCCTAGTGGCGGCCGGGCGGCCCCGCCCGGGCAGCGGTGGCGGGCCCGCTCCGGGCGGCGTTCGCCGGCCCGCTCAGGCGACCTCGAAGCCGTGCCGGACGCGGTCGAAGCGGCCCGCCGCCAAGTCCTCGTCGGTGATCCAGAACGACACGTTGACGCACTCGCCCCAGTCCACCGCGAGGGCGCGGCTCCCGATCTGCAGCAGCGGCCGGTGCCCCGCCGGGCGGCCGGTGTCGGTGTCGCACCAGCCGAGCACCCGCACGCCGGGGGCGGTGAGGTGGTCGCGGAAGTCGGCGGCGAGGTCGAGGGCGATCATGAAGTCGTCGGGGAAGACGTTCTCCAGCTCGCGGTCCTGGTAGGAGGGCGCGGAGAGCCGCCACTCCGCCCGGACCTCGACGGCCGGGACGGCGGGGGTGCCCGGGCCGTCGGCCGGGGCCGGTCCGGGCGGTGCGCCCACGGGCACGTGCAGGACGCGGCAGCCACGGCCGGTGAAGTCGGAGAGCCACTCGTCGTGGAAGAAGAGGAGCAGCCCGGCGGTCGGCAGCGGCCAGTCACCGCCCCGGCCGGTGGTGCGGAAGGCCTCCGCCAGGCCGGCGCAGTCGAGCTGGGCCAGCAGCTGCATCGGGCGCCCGGCGAACTCCGGCCACCCGGTGCCGGCCGGCAGGGCGGGCAGCCCGCCGAGCACCCCGGCCGGCGGACCGTCGCCCCCTGCGGCGAGCGCCAGCGAGGGCCGCATCAGGCCGTGGACCAGCGGAGCCGTCCGCTCGTCGGCCCGGGCCCGGATCGCCTCGGCGACACCGGGCGGGACGGGCAGCCCGCGCGGGCCCGGCTCCCCCGGGTGGGCGGCGGACCGGCCCGGGGAGCTGGCGGTCGTGCTCGCGGCTGCGGTCATGCGCGCGGGGAGGCCCGCGGGCGCGCTCGCGGCGGTGCGGTCGGTCGCGTCGGTCAGCGGTTCGGCCATGCGCGCAAGCCTGTCACGAGGGTCCGACAGCGCACGCGAAAGGCCCGTCAGGTGCCGGTACGGGGGCGGCCGGCACCTGACGGGGGACTGTGGGACGGGTGTCCGCGCGAGCGGGCCGGACCGGCCGGGGTCAGGAGCAGACGACCTCGTTGCCGGGGATGTCGAAGATGCCGGAGTCGGAGGCCGCGCCGGACTGGTACTCGTAGTAGAGGTACGTGTAGAAGTCGATCCGCGTGCCGGCGCCGCAGGCCGAGCCGGCCGCGATGTCGTAGGTCAGCGTCACGGTGGTGGAGGCCCCCGCCGCGACGGGCACGGTGTGGTGGACCAGGCCGCTGGTGCCGCCGGTGTCGCACGCGCTGACCGCCCCGCCGCAGGACGAGAAGGCGTACGCCAGACCGGGGACCTGGCTGGTCTGGTAGGTCGGCTGGACGGACTGGTAGACGAACCGCACGGGGGTGTCGTGCGGGTTGGTCAGCGTCAACGTCAGGGTGACCGCGGAGCCCGGGGTCGCCGTCGCCCGGTCGGAGGCGACCGTGAGCAGCGGCGTGTCCGCCTGGGCGGGAGCGGCCGAGAGGAGCAGACCGACGACGAGGGCCAGGATCGCAGCGATTCCGAGACGGCTCACATGTGTTCTGCGCATGACCAGTGAGCCTAGGCGGCGCCACCGGTCGTGGCACCGGCCTCCGCCCGGGCCCGTACTGGCATATGACAGCGGAGCGGACGCGGCGGGCCATTGACTACGCCACGACACCTCCGGCTACGGCCCTTCCCCTTACCCTCCGGCCCGCACCGCCCGCCCGGGGCCGGAGCGTGCGGGCCGGAGCGTGCGGGCCGGAGCGTGCGGGCCGGCGGCCCCGGTCAGAGCGGGGCGGGCAGGACGTCGCAGAGCGCGGCGACGGCCGCCTGGTAGGCGTGGTCGGCCGGCGTGGCGTAGCCGACCACCAGACCATCCGCCACGGGCATCGCGTCCGGCCCGATCAGCGGGTGCCGGTAGTCCGCCAGCCCGTCCAGGGCCAGCCCCCGGTAGGCCGCCGCCTTGAGCACGGACCGCTCGGTGCCGGGCGCGAGCCGGAGCACGGCGTGCAGGCCGGCCGCGATCCCGGACACCTCGATGTGCGGCGCCCGCACGGCCAGTTCGGCCAGCAGGTGGTCCCGGCGGTCCCGGTAGCGCCGGCGCATCCGCCGCACGTGCCGGTCGTAGCCGCCCGACTCGATGAACTCCGCGAGCGTCAGCTGGTCGAGCGCGCTCGCCCAGGCCTCCCGCTCGCCCTTGACGGCCAGCACCCGGTCCACCAGCTGCTCGGGCAGCACCATCCAGCCGAGCCGCAGCGCGGGCGACAGGCTCTTGCTGACGCTGCCCAGGTAGATCACCCGTTCCGGGTCGAGCCCCTGCACCGCGCCGACCGGCCGGCGGTCGTAGCGGAACTCGCCGTCGTAGTCGTCCTCCAGTACCAGCGCGCCGCTCCCGCGCGCCCAGTCGATCACCGCCGCGCGCCGGGCGGCGTGCAGCGGGCCGCCGGTCGGGAACTGGTGGGCCGGGGTGAGCAGCGCCGTGCGCACCGTCGGGTGCTCCGCGAGCGCGTCGATCCGCGCGCCGTCCTCGTCCAGCGGCAGCGGCAGCGTCGTCACCCCCGCCCTGGCCAGCAGCGCCCGGTGGAAGCCCAGCCCGTAGGCCTCGACGGCCAGCGGACCGGCGGCGGGGCCGCCCAGCACCGCGCCCGCGCCGTCGAACAGCAGCCGCAGCGCGTGGGCGAAGCCGGAGCAGACCACGATCCGCTCGGGGTCGGTGCGCACGCCCCGGGCGCGGGCCAGGTAGTCGGCGAGGGCGACCCGCAGCTCGCGGCGGCCCTGCGGGTCACCCGGGCCGAAGGCCTCGTTGGGCGCGGAGGTGAGCGCCCGGCGGCCGGCGGCGAGCCAGTCGGCGCGGGGGAAGGCGGAGGCGTCGGGGCGGCCCTGGATCAGGTCGTGGGCGGGCCGGCGCGACGGGGACGTCCGGCGGGCCCGGGTCGCGGCGACCGGCTCGGCCCGGTCGGCGACGGTGGTGCCGGAGCCCTGACGGGCGGTCAGCCAGCCCTCGGCGGCCAGCTCGGCGTAGGCGTCGGCGGCGGTGTTGCGGGCGATGCCGAGGTCGGCGGCGAGCGAGCGGTACGGCGGCAGCCGGGTGCCGGGGGCGAGCCGGCCGCTGCGGATCGCCTCGCGCAGGGCGGCCATCAGCGCGGCGCGGCGGCCGCCGGTGGCGGGCAGTTCGAGGTGCAGGTCACTGCCGGCCGGGCCGTCGGGCGGGCCGGCCACGAGCGTCGCCGTCGCCGGTGCCGCAGCCGTCGCTGCCGCCGCCGGGCGGGGTCTCGGCCCGGCCGTCGGGCGGGCGGGCTTCCGGGGGTGTGCGACCGGGGTGTCCGTCATGGTCCCGAACCCTATCGCCGGGTACGAACCGGCCCGAGGGCGGGCGGGTGGCACCGCCCCGCGGACCGGCTCGCGCCGGGGCCCGGCCGGAGCCGGCCGGTCTCAGTCGATCCGGACCGAGTTGACGATGTAGGTGCGGACGTCGTTCCGGGTCCGCTCGGCGAGCGCCGAGTCGGTGGAGTAGGCGCTGACCGTGATCCAGATGTTCCCGGACTGCGGGACGCAGACGATGTGGGCGATCACGGCGGAGTTGCCGCCGATCACCTGGTAGTCGCCGTCGCCGGCGAGGTCCCAGACCTGGAAGCCCTGGCGCTGCAGCGCGCTCTGGGCCACGCCGAGACAGTCTCCGAGGGTGTCGTTCTTGGTGAAGGTACCCCAGTGCGCGAACATGCGGTCTCCCTTGCGTGGCGTGAGCCGTAGCGGGTCGTCGGGCGGTACGCCCCGGGGCCGTCGTACCGGCCCCGCGCATCGAGCATCGGACGGCGGACGTCCCGGACGCACGGGACCGGCGGCCCATCGCGGCCCCGACCGCGGACCGGGACAGCGCCCCGCCCCGGACCGGGACCGGCGGCCCGGCGGTGCTCGCGCCCGATGCCCGCCGTTCGGGTGACGGCCGGCCGGCCCGGTTCCTGCATCCGAGTCGGATCGCAGCGCCGATCGGGTGGCACTCCGGTCGGATCGTGTCCGGTTCAGCGTGTCGGCTGGCTATTCCTACCGGCATGACCAACACCAGGAAGTACCTGCTCGCCGCCGGTCTCACCGCCGCGCTGGCCGTCATATCCACCGGCCCCGCCTTCGCGGGGGACTGCGACGGGGTCGGGCACAGCGCCGCCGCCGCCGAGTTGTCCTCCGGCACCACCTGCGTCAACACCGGCGGTGCCTACGCCAGCGGCGTCGTCACCGGTTCGCCGGGGGTCCTCTCCGGCAACCAGATCCAGATCCCGATCAGCATCCCGATCAACATCTGCGGCAACAGCGTCAGCATCCTCGGCTGAGCGACCTCCCGACAGCCGGAAGGGCTGCGGTCCGGTCCCACCCGGATCGCAGCCCTTCCGCACGTCCAAGTCCGCCGTCCGCCGGCCCCCGCCCCTCCCCCTTACGGCACCACGGTCACCGGCCAGCGGCCCGCCTTCACCAGCCGGACCGCGACCGAGCCGATCACCCGGTGCCCGGCCTGCTCGGAGCCGCCGACCACCACGGCGTCCGCCCGCAGCTCGTCCGCCATCCGCGCGAGGCCCGCGAACGGGTCGCCCCGGAGGGTCAGGAAGCGCCAGTCCAGCCGCCAGACGTCGCTCAGCCGCCGCTCCGCCTCGCGCAGCGCCGCCAGCAGCTCGTCGGCGATCTCCTGCGTGGTCTCCCCGACGGCCGCGCCCGCGAGCGCGGTGGCCGCCCCGAGGACGGGCTGGACGTACGCCACCGCGAGGGTCGCGTGCTGCCGCCGGGCGAGCCCGGCCGCGTAGGCGGTCGCCCGCCACGAGGACTCCGAGCCGTCCAGCCCCGCCAGGATCACCTTGGGCCCGTCGGTCCCCAGCTCGAACCCGGCGGGCGCGACCGCCGCCCCCGGCTCCTCGGCGCCGCCGACGGCCTCTGCATCGCTCTCGTTGCTCATGCCCAGAGGCTATGGCGGACACGCCGGGTGAGCGGACGGGGCACGTCGGGTGAGGGCTGTGGTGCGCGCCACCCGACCCCGGACCCCCACCCCCCACGATCCGCACCCCCCGCCGACACCCCGTCACCCACCGTCGACGATGTGCCCGGCCTCACACCCCCAAACCTGTGGCCCGGACCACTCCCACCCCCCAAACGATCTTGAAAAACGGGGCAAACACCTTCAAAACAGCCCAATCCCTAGATCCATACCCCCGGTAACCACCCACCCACCAGCCCAAACCTACGAATCCTTGAAACCCCCACCCCACCCCCGTAACTTCGAACCCGTTGCACCGACCACCACGCACCGCAGGGCCCACCACCCCGCACCGCACCCGGTGCCCCCACCCCCCGCGACACGAAACCACCCACCCCAGGGCCTGGTTCCGCACGCTCGCACACCCCCCCGAAAGGACCCGCATGACCCTCCGTAACGAGACCACCGCCGCCACCACCACCGCCACCAAGCGCCGCAACCGCGTCCGCACGGCACTCATGGCCGGCGCCCTCACCGCCCTGCCCGTGGCCGGCCTCGTCACGGCCAACACCGCCTCCGCCGCCCCCGCCAACGTCTGGGACAAGGTCGCCGCCTGCGAAGCCACCGGCAACTGGGCCATCAACTCCGGCAACGGCTTCTACGGCGGCCTCCAGTTCACCTCCAGCACCTGGGCAGCCTTCGGCGGCACCAGCTACGCCCCCCAGGCCCACCAGGCCACCAAGGCCCAGCAGATCGCCATCGGCGAGAAGGTCCTCGCCGCCCAGGGCCCCGGCGCCTGGCCCGTCTGCTCCGTCAAGGCCGGCCTCACCAAGTAACACCCCCAGCACCACCCGCCACACCCGCCCACCCGGGCACGACAACGCCGCTGCACCCGACCACCCGGTCCGGTCCAGCGGCGTCGTGGCACACCCGGACGGCGCCGAACCGCTCACGCGGAGGGGCACCGGCCGAGTCGGCCCGGGGCGCTCCCGCACCGGGCCCGGCGCCGCGCGATCACCGCATCATGTAGACGCTGTCCATGAATTCGATGATCTGCTGGTCCGTCAGCCGGTGGCCGTCGCGGTGGCCCATGGCCAGGTCGGCCTCGCTGATCATGCCCACCAGCCGGTCGCCGTCGATCACCGGGATGCGCCGGATCTGGTGCTGCTCCATCTTCTTCAGCACCGCCTCCATGGAGTCGTCGGCGCGGACGCAGTGCAGGTGCCCGGCCAGCTCCATGGCGGTCATGTCCGCCGGCTCCTTGCCCTCGGCGATACATCGGACCACGATGTCGCGGTCGGTGATGATGCCCTTCAGCTTCTGGTCGTCGCCGCAGATCGGGAGAGCACCGACGTTCATGTCCCGCATCATCATGGCGGCTTCGGCGAGCGTCTGGTCGGCGCGGATGCACTGGGCACCGGTGTGCATGATCTCTCGGGCAGTGGTCACTGGGACTCCTTCGCAGGTCTTCCCCCCGAGCACCGGGTGTTCCGGTGCGCTCACCATAAGCAACACCCCGGGCACCCGCGAGCCAGCACGGCGGCGCCCCCGGCCCGCCGGGACCGGCACCGGGACCGATACTGGGGGCGTGACGCAGGACCTCCCCGACCCGGTCGACGAGTCCGTACGGGCCCGGCCCGCCGGCGCGCTGCGGCCGTACGTGGCCTGGTACTCCGGCTACCGCCAGCGCGGCCTGGCACCCGCCGCGCACCGGGGCCTGCCGTCCCCGTACCTCACCTTCATCCTCACCCTGGACGAGCCGCTGACCGTCGCCGGGCACCCGGATCCGGCCCAGCCCGGCGGCGACTACGCCACCCTGCTCGGCGGGCTGCACACCTCGCCCGCCCTGATCACCCACGACGGGCGGCAGTCCGGCGTCCAGATCGCCGTCCACCCGCTGGCCGCCCGGGCCCTGCTCGGCCTGCCGGCCGGGGAGTTGGCGGGCGTGGACGTGCCCGCGGAGGCCGTGCTGGGGCGGGCGAGCGGGCGGCTCCAGGAGGAGCTCCAACTGGCCGCCGGCTGGCCGGAGCGGTTCGCCGTCCTGGACGGCGCGCTGCTGCGGGCCGCCCGTCCCTCCGGGCGGGTGCCGCCCGAGGTCGTCCGCGCCTGGTCCGAGCTGCGGCGCAGTGGCGGGTCGCTCCCGGTGTCGGCGCTGGCGCGGGAGACCGGATGGAGCAGCCGGCACCTGCGGAACCGGTTCCGCCACGAGACCGGGCTGACCCCGAAGGCCGCCGCCCGGGTGATCCGGTTCGACCGCGCCCGGCACCTGCTGGCCGCTGCGGGCCCGGCGCCCCGGCTGGCGGAGCTGGCGGCCCGCTGCGGCTACTTCGACCAGGCCCACCTGGCCCGCGAGTTCCGCGCGCTGGCCGGGTGCGCGCCCAGCCTCTGGCTGGCCGAGGAGGGCCCGGACGCGGCGAAGTTCCGAAACGTCCAAGGCGGTCCGGGGGCGGCGGCGCCAGAGTGGGGGTCGTGAGAGGAACCCGGACCGCCCCGAGGAGGCAGATCCCCATGAACGACAAGACTCCCGCCCCGCAGGTGTGGCCCAGCCTGCGCGCCCGCGACGCCCGTGCCCTGATCCGCTTCCTGGTGGAGGCCTTCGGCTTCGAGGAGGTCGTCGCGTACGGCGAGGGCGAGTTCGTCGCGCACGCCGAGCTGGCCTGGCCGGAGGGCGGCGGCGTGATGCTGGGCTCCGACCGGCCCGAGGCCGAGGGCGGCGAGCCCTGCCCCGGGCAGCCGGGCGCCTTCAGCGCGTACGTGGTCACGGCGGAGCCGGACGCCCTGCACGCGCGGGCCGTGGCTGCCGGGGCCCGGATCACCAAGGAGCTGCACGGGACCGAGTACGGCTCGCGGGACTTCGCGGCCGCCGACCCGGAGGGCAACCAGTGGTACTTCGGCACCTACCCGGGCTCGCCGCGCCCGTCGGCCGGCTGAGGCGGTGGCCCCGGTGACGGCCGCGGGGCCGGCGGGGCCCCCTACGGGGGTGGCGGGCCCCGTCGACCGGCTGCGGGAGCTCTGCCTGGCGCTGCCGGAGGTGTCCGAGCGGATCAGCCACGGGGAGCCGACCCGGTTCGCCGGGGCCGGGCGGCGGGCCCGGGTGTTCGTGATGCTCGCCGACCACCACCACGACGACCGCCTCGCCTTCTGGTGCCCGGCTCCGGCGGGCGCCCAGGAGTTCCTGGTCGCCGAGGCGCCGGAGCGGTACTTCCGGCCTCCGTACGTGGGCCACCGCGGCTGGGTCGGGGTGCGTCTCGACGGACCGCCGGTCGACTGGGCCCGGATCGAGGACCACGTCGGGGACGCGTACGCGCTGGTGACGGGGCTCCGTTGACGGGCTCACAGAACTTTTAGGTCGACTGACCTATTCTTTTCCCATGAACCTCTCCCCGGACGTCCACGACCACCTGACCCACGATCCCGAGGGTCCCGTCCTGCTGGTCGGCGGCTACGGCACCGTCGGCGCCGAGCTGGCCCGGCTGGCGGCGCCCGACTGGCCCCTGCTGCTCACCGGCCGCTCCGAGCAGCGCGGGGCCGCGCTCGCCCAGGAGCTCGGGCAGCCGGCCGGCACCCCCGCCGTCACCGTCCGCCGCTGGGACCTCGCCGACCCGGCGCCCTTCGACGCCGCCGTCCGCGCCGTGGTGGGGGTGGTCAACGACCCGGACGACCGCGTGCTGCGGGCCGCCGTCCGGGCCGGCGTGCCGTTCGTGGACGTGACCCGCTGGACGGCCCGGCTCCAGCGGGCCGCCACGGTGGCGGCGCTGCTGCGCCCGAGCAGCCCCGTGCTGCTCTCCTCCGCCTGGATGGGCGGGGTCACCAGCCTGGTCGCGGCCGCCCTGGCGGAGCGGCTCGGCGGCGCCGAGCGGGTCGAGACCGCGATCCGCTGGGACCTCGCGGACCGGGCCGGCGCCGACTCGGTGGAGTTCATGGACCGGCTCGGCCTGGACTACGAGGTGGTCCGGGACGGCCGCCGCCGGTCGGTGGCCCCGCTCAGCGGGCCGCGCACCGTACGGATCGGTGACGACGCCACCAAGGTCGCCGGGATCGACACACCGGAGCAGTTCACCCTCCCGCTCACGCTCGGTACGACCACCGCCACCACCCGGATCGGCTTCAGCTCCCCGCTCAGCACCGCGGCGCTGCTGGCCGCCAAGCACACCGGACTCTTCCGCTGGGGCCGGGGCGACCGCTGGGAGCCGGCCCGGCGCGCCCTGCTGTACTCGCCCGGCGAGGGCGGCGTGGCCCGGCTGCGGATCGACGTCGGGCACGGCGGGGCCGGGCTGGGCGCGGTGGTCGAGGACCGCTCCGGGCAGGCGCACCTGACGGCGGTCGGCGCCCTGCTGGGCCTGCGACGGGTGCTCGGGACGGACGGCGCGCCGGCTCCGGCCGGGGTGGCGTTCCCGGAGCAGACGCCCCGCCCGGGGCGGGTCCTGGCCGACCTCGCGGCCCTGGGCGTCACGGTCGACGTCCGGAGCGAGCGGGCGGCGGTGGCGGCGTGAGCGGCAAGGGCGAGCAGCGGCGCGCGGAACTCCTGGACGCGGCCGAGGACCTGCTGGTGACCGCGGGCGGCACCGAGCTGTCGATGCGGGCGGTCGCGGCGGCGGCCGGGGTCCGGCTGGGGCATCTGCAGTACTACTTCCCGACGCATGCCGCGCTGGTGGCGGCCGTCCTGGGGCGGGTGCTCACCCGGTCCGCCGAGCGGCTGGCGCCCCTGCTCGCCCCGGCGGACCCGGCGACGGGCCCGGCGGCGACGGCGGACCCGGCGGGCGCCGGGGCGGCCGAGGCCGCCGACCGGACGGCACAGGCACTGATCAGCGCCCTGCTGGCCGAGCAGGAGGACGCCCGGCTGGTGCGGCTGTTCGCCGAGGTCTGGGCCTTCGCCGCCCGGGACGAGGCGGTGGCGGACGCCGTCCGCGCCTTCTACGCCGACTACCGGGCCCGGATCGCGGCCTTCCTCGCCGACCGCCGGCCCGACCTGCCGGAGGCCGTCGTCCAGGGCCGCGCCCAGGTGTTCCTGATGCTGGTCGAGGGCGCCTCGCTGTTCCGCTCCGGCCTCGCCGGGGTGCGCGAGCCGGCCGCCGACGAGGAGCTGCTCCGGACGGCCCGTAGCCTGCTCGCGCCGTAGCGGGCGGGCGGGCAGACTGGCTGCGCGGGCCCGGCGAACGGGCGCGCGGTCCCGGCGCAGCTCGGAGGCGGCCATGCCGCAGATGGTGGTGGACGGGCGCTCGATCGCCCTCTCGCACCTGGACAAGGTGTACTACCCGCGCACCGGCACCCTGAAGGGGGACGTGCTGCGCTACTACGCGGCCGTGCACACCGTGCTGCTGCCCCATCTGCGGGACCGTCCGGTCTCCTTCCTGCGCTGTCCGGAGGGGGTCGAGGGCGAGGCGTTCATCGCCAAGAACCCGCCCGCCGGGACACCTCGCTGGGTCCGCACCGTGGAGGTGCCGAGCAGCTCCGGGGACCTCCGTCAGGTGGTGCTGGACGACGGTGCGGCGCTGCTCTGGGCGGCCAACCTGGGCTGTCTGGAGCTGCACGTGCCGCAGTGGCACGCCGCCGCGCCCGGGCTGGCGGACCGGCTGGTGCTGGACCTCGACCCGGGCGAGGGCGCGTCGGTGCTGACCTGCCGGACGGTGGCCGGGCTGCTGCGCGAGCGGCTGGCGGCGGACGGCCTCGACTGCTGGGTGAAGACCTCCGGTTCCAAGGGGCTGCACCTGCTGGTGCCGCTGGAGCCGACGCCCAGCAGCAAGGTCTCCGCCTACGCCAAGGCCCTCGCGGCCGCGCTGGAGAGGGCCCATCCGGACCTGGTGGTGCACACCATGGCCAAGGCGCGCCGGGCCGGGCGGGTCCTGGTGGACTGGTCGCAGAACAACGCCAAGAAGACCACCGCCGCGCCCTACACCCTGCGGGCCCGGCCCCGGCCCACGGTGTCCACGCCGGTCTCCTGGGCGGAGCTGGAGGCGGCCGGCTCGACGGCGGACCTGACCTTCGACCTCGCCGAACTCCCGGACCGGCTGGCGGAGTTCGGGGACCTGCTCGCGCCGCTCCTGGACAGCGGGCGGGCCCGCCCGCTCCCCCCGCCGGCGTCGGCGCCGTCGTCGCCGGACGAGCCACCGGCCGGCCGCAGCGACCCGCCGCGCAGCAGCACCCGCACGCGCACCCGCACCGCCACCGGTAGCGGCACCGACAGCGATAGCGGCACCGGCTCCCCGGTGGTCCTGGAGCCGCCTGTCGAGGTGATGCGCCCGGCCGCTGTGACCGCCGTCCCGCCGTCCGACGGTCTCGGCGGCTCCGGCGTGCAGTACGAGCTGAAACTGGACGGCTTCCGCTGTGTGGCCTTCGCCCGCGGCGAGCGCCCGGCGTTCCTGCAGTCCCGGTCCGGGCGGGACCTCGGCGCGGAGTTCCCCCCGATCGCCGCCGCCGTGGCCCGGCTGCCCGCCGGGCTGGTGCTGGACGCGGAGCTGGTCGCCTGGCGGGACGGCAGGTTCGCCTTCGAGGAACTGCTGCGCACCCGGGAGGGCCGGGCGTCGGACGGGGTGGCGCTCGGGCTGGTCGCCTTCGACCTGCTCGCGCTGCCCGGGCGCGACGTCCGCCGACTGCCGCTCACCGACCGGCGCCGGCTGCTGCTGGCCGCGCTCGACGGCGTCCCGCCGCCGGTCCAGCCGGTGCTGGCCACCACCGACCGGACGGAGGCGCTGAACTGGATGGAGCAGCTGGCCGACACCGGCGTCGAAGGGCTGGTCTGCAAGGCCGCCGGCTCGGCCTACCGGGCGCGCGGCGCCGGCCGGCTCTGGGTCAAGTACCGGCGCAGCGACACCGTCGACGCGACCGTCCGGGCGGTCGTCGGAACGGCCGCCCGGCCGCAGGCGCTGGTCCTGGAGCTGGACGACGGCCCGGTGCTGCTCTCCACGCCCCGGCTCACCGCGGTGCAGGCGCGGCAGGTGGCGGAGGCGGTGGACGGACTGCTGGGCGCACCGGTGCGCGACCCGGACCACGGCAGCCTGCGGCCGCTGACCGGCCCGCTGCGGGCGGAGGTGACCGTCACCGGCCGGCCGCCGGCGGCCACCTTCGTGCGGCTGCGGGGCGACTGATCCGCGTGCCCGGGGCCGGGATCACCCCGGGCCCGGCCGGCCGCCCCCACGCGCCTCGACGACGGCGGGCGGGGGGAGGGCGCGGACGTGCGCCCGGGGGCAGTCCAGGTGGACCACCAGCTCCAGATGGTCGATCCGGGCCACCAGGGCGACCGGCACCGGGACCCGGAAGCCCGGCACCCACGCCCCGGCATCGACCAGCAGCCGGTCGCCGGTGTCCCGCTCGACCCGCCCGAGCGGGCCGTCGGTGCCCTCGACCTCGTAGCCGACCAGGGTCTGGTCGGCGGCATGGTGGGAGCCCGGGCGGTACTCCCGCAGTTCGGTGGTCATGGTGCTCACGCCTCCGGCCGGTCCCACGGCCGGCGCTCGCGGCCCTCGGGCCGGTCCCGGCCGTCCGGGCGTTCCCGCCCGTCGGGGCGGTCGCCGCCCAGCAGGCCCTCCGGGGGGATCCCGGCCGCGCGGCGGCGCCGCCGCAGCAGCAGCGCCACCACGGCCGCGACGGCCACGCTGACCGTCCAGACCAGTACCACGGCGGTCAGTACGGGCACGGTCGGGGTGCGCACGCCGATGCTCAGGCAGATCGCGGACATCACCAGCGCCGTCATCACCACCCCGGCGGGCAGCCGGTGCCACAGGCGACTCAGCCCGCCCCGGACCCGCCCCGGCCGTTTGACCCCCATCGTGCTCAACCGCCGGTTCAGGCGGGCGTCCTGGCGCAGATCGCTCTCGATCTCCTCCAGGAGACGCCGCTCCCGTCCGCTCAACGCGGGTCCGTCCATCTCGGTCACCTCCGACGCTTCCGGTGACGCCGTCCTCGTCTCCGGGCGGATGCCCGGTCGGGGTGTACGTCAACCGCTCCGGCCGGCCGGTGCGGCCGGAGCCGTCGGGCGGCAGTCGCCGAAGGCCCGGGGCCGGGCCAACAGGCTGTCGTCCAACACGCGCAACAGGGCGGCGGCGTCGCGGTGCACCTCGACCGCGCCGGCCGCCCGCAGCTCGGACCGCGGTCCGGCGTCGCCCGCCACGGCGACGCACGGGACCCGTGCGCGACGCGCCATCAGCACCTCGCGCAGGCTCGCGGCGACCACCACCGCGTGCTCGGGCCTGCCGTCGACCAGGCCGAGGGCCGCCCGGACGGGCTCGTCACCCGGGGCCGCCAGGGCCAGGACCGGTACCTCGGCCGGCCCGGGCCCCATCACCAGGACCGTCCAGCCTCGCGCCGCGCACTCGTGCAGCAACGCTTCGGAGCCGGGTGACGCGGCGCGCCAATCGGTACCGAAGAGTGCCGCCGAGATGACCGTCATGGCCCACCGTCCCCGTTCCGCACCGCGCACGGACGCGCCCTTCCAGACTAGGCCCGTACCCCCGCCGCGCGCCCGGGCACGGTTGCGCCGGGGCCGGACCGGGAGGACCGGTCAGCGCAGCGGCGGCTCGGGATCGGTGGCGAGGCGGGCGTGCAGGTGCTCGTCCTGGTAGCCGCCGTCGCCGTAGTGGTGGGAGGCGCGCAGGGTGCCCTCGGCGGGGTAGCCGCAGCGCTCGGCCACCCGGCAGGAGGTGTCGTTGCCGACCGCGTGGGCGATCTCGATCCGGCGGGTGCCGGCCGTGGCGATGCCCCAGCCGGTGACGGCCCGGACGGCCCGGGTCGCGACGCCGCGCCCGCGGGCGGCCGGGAGGAGCCAGTAGCCGATCATCGCGAGCCCGTCGGCGCGGTCGACCCAGCGGAGCGCGCAGTTGCCGAGCAGCGTGCCGCCGGCGGCGCCGACCACCGCGAAGGCGGCCGTGGCGCCGTCGGCCCAGCCCGCGTCGCAGCGGTCCAGGTAGGCCTCGGCCCCGGCCGGGTCGGTGACGCGGAGCGGGTTCCACCGGGCGATCTCCGGATCGGCGGCGGCGGCCAGCAGCCCGGGCACCACCCCGCCCCGGACGTCGGTCAGCCGGCCCCAGGGGTGGAGCTGGATGTCGCCCAGGTCGAGGATCACGGCGGTAAAGCCGCGCCGGTCGGGGGTGGTCTCAGCGGTACTCATCGGGCCTTCCTATCCCGGACCGGGTGGGCGCGCCAACGAATTTCGCGCCCGGCCGGGCCTCCCGGCGGCGGAGGCCCGGCGGGCGGGTCCGGCGGGCGTCAGATCCGGGCGAGGTACCCGTGGTCGACGAGCCAGAGCACGTTCAGCCGGGCCGGCCCGTCCGGCACGAGCCCGGCGTCGAGCTGGTACTGGAGGCCGAGACCGGGCTGGCCGAACCACGGCGCGATCGGGCCGGCGTGCACCTTGAACGGCTTGAGCACCTTGTAGTCGTGGTAGTTGCAGCTCGGCGCCGGGGTGCTGTCGAGGCTCTGCGGGGGGATCGAGCGGCTGGCGTAGGGCAGGCCCTCGGGGGCGAGGAAGGCGCCGTACTCGCTGCCGTAGCGGTCGATGTTCTGGTTCGGGTACAGGGTGACCTCGACCTCGACCGGGGTGCCGTCGGGGAGGGTGAGGTAGCCGTCGGCCGGCGGGTAGATCCAGCCCGGGCCGCCGTTGTTCGCGGTGGCGCCGTAGTAGGTGGCGAGGAACGTGTCCTCGGGGAGGCCGCCAGTGCGCCGGTAGCCGATCAGCTCGCGGCCGACCGGGCCGGTGCGCGGCAGGTCCTCGGGGCCGAGGCGGGGGTCGCCGTGGTGGTCGGCCGCCGAGCACGCGTCGGAGGGGGTGGCTTCGGCCGGGTCGGCGGCGGACGCCGGAACGGCGGGGGCGAGCAGGGCCACTACCGCGGTGAGCGGCGCGAGGAGCAGGCGAAGGCGAAGGTGCACGGTGTCTCCGTCGGATCGGCGTCGGTGCGGACCGGAGGATGGTCGGTCACCCTCCGTGTCCGTGTCGCCACCCAGACAAACGGACCACCTGACCCCCCGTCAACCGGAACGGCTCGCGACACCACCCGTCCCACCGGATCCGGCCAACCGGCGCCCGCCCGGCCCTGGGGGCGCGCAGACTGGAGGGTCACGCCCCCGGGGCGACCGGCCGGCGGTCAGCGGCTGCTGGGTGCCAGCCTGCCGAGGGCGTGCACCACCCGGTCGAGGGCGTCGCGGGAGTTCGGCTCGGTGAGGTTGACCATCAGCCGGAAGGCCACCTTCAGCAGGGCCGGGTGGCCGAGGCCGAGCGCACCGGCGGCGCCGAGCAGCCGGGGGCGGCCGAGCACGTCGGCGACGAGCCGGCCGAGCGCGAAGTAGCCGTCGTAGGCGGAGCGCAGTGCCTGCGGGTAGCCGCGCAGGGCGAGTTCGCGGCCGCGGTCGGTGCGCCGGGCCAGCGCCTGGACGACCGTCTCGGCGGCGTACCGGCCGGACTCCATCGCGTAGGCGATGCCCTCGCCGGTCGCCGGGCTGACCGTCCCGCCCGCGTCGCCGACCAGCAACAGGCCGTCGGCGTAGTGGGGTTGGCGGTTGAGGCCCATCGGGAGGGCGGAGCCCCGGACGGGCTCGGTGACGCCCTCGGGGGTGTAGCCGTACTCGGGCGGCAGCGCGGCGCACCAGCGCCGCAGCAGGTCGCGCCAGTCGAGTTCGCCGGCCACCGCGGCGGTGTCCAGCACGCCGAGGCCGACGTTGGCGGTGCCGTCGCCCATCCCGAACACCCAGGCGTAGCCCGGCAGCAGGCGTCGCGCCGGGTCCTTCGGGTCGCGCAGGTCGAGCCACGCCTCCAGGTAGCGGTCCTGGTGCCGCGGGGTGGTGAAGTACGTCCGGTAGGCGACGCCCATCGCGCGGTCGGTGCGGCGGTAGCGCTTCATGGCGAGGGAGAGCCTGGTGGAGTTCCCGTCGGCGGCGACCACCAGCGGCGCGCGGTAGTCGACGGGCCGCCGGTCCTCCCCCAGCCGGGCGGTCACACCGGTGATCCGGCCGGTCCTCTCGTCGACCAACGGGCCCGCCACATTGGCGCGTTCGACCAGCCGGGCACCCGCCGAGGCGGCCCGGCGGGCGAGCAGCTCGTCGAAGTCCGCCCGCCGCCGCACGAGTCCGAAGGAGGGGAAGGCCGACAGCTGCGGCCAGTCCAGCTCCAGCGTGCGCCGGCCGGAGACCAGGCGCAGCCCCCGGTTGTGCAGCCAGCCGGCCTCCTCCGAGACGTCGATGCCGAGGTCGACCAGCTGCTTGGTGGCACGGGGTGTCAGGCCGTCGCCGCAGACCTTCTCCCGGGGGAAGGAGGACTTCTCCAGCAGCAGCACGTCGAGCCCGGTCCGCGCGAGGTGGTAGGCGGCGGTGGAGCCCGCCGGGCCGGCGCCGACCACGATCACGTCGGCGCCGTCCTCCGGGCGGCCGGTGGCACCGGCGGCGGACAACTGCTGCTCTGGGCCTGGCATCTCGCACTCCCACGTGGTCATCGGATCGGCTGCGGACTCAGCGGACTCAGCGGACTCAGACGATAGGGACAGCGGCCACCGTGCCGCGCCCCGACACGCGGGCCCCGCCCCGATCGCCGGTCGTTGCGGCCATCGGGGCGGGGTCGGCGCCACCGCGTCAGAGGCCGCCGTTGACCACCGCGCTGGAGACCGCGCCGAAGCGGACGTTCCACTTGTCGAGGATCTTGTCGTACTCGCCGCCGCGGATCACCTGGTCCAGCGCCTTGGCGACGGCGTCCCGCAGGGCGGTGTCGTCCTTGGCGACGGTGATGCCGTAGGGGCCGGACTGCAGGAAATGCGTGTTGGCCAGCTGGAACACCCCGGCCCGGCCCGGCTGGGTGGTGTTGTACTGGGCCACCGGGTAGTCGTTCAGATCGGCGACCGCGGCGCCGGAGGCCACCTCGGCGAGCGCCTGCTCGTCGGTGTCGAAGCGGTGGATCTGCAGGGGCTTGCCGATCCGCAGGCAGGCCGCGGTCTGCCGGCCGGCCAGTTCGTCCTGGACGGTGCCGCGCTGGACGGCGACGGTCCGGCCGCAGAGGCTGTCCAGCGTGGTGAGGTTCAGCTGGTTGCCGGCCTTGACCACCATCGAGGTTCCGGTGGCGAAGTAGTCGACGAAGTCCACGCCGGGGTCGGCCTGGTGCCCGTCGTCGGCGGCGCCGAGCTGGCGCTGCTTGGTGTCGATGACGGCCGACATCGCCAGGTCGAGCTGCTTGGCCTGGACGGCCGGGATGAGCTTGTCGAACGGCATGTCGGTGAATTCGACCCGGAGGCCGAGGTGGGAGCCGATCGCCCTGGCGAGCTCCGGGTCCAGCCCGGCGGGCTCGCCGGCCGGGTCCTTGAAGTCGACCGGCGGGTAGGTCAGGTACGAGCCGATCTTGAGCACTCCGGCGTCCCTGACGGCCTTGGGGAGGCGGGCGCGGAGGTCCTGCTGGCTGCCGGGCTGGGCGACGGGGGCGCTGCCGCAGCCGGAGAGCAGCAGCCCGCCCGCGCCGAGCGCGGCGGCGCGCAGCGGTACCCGGGAGCGGGTGCGGGAGCGGGTGGTCGGGGAGGTGGGGTTCGGTCCGGACGGGGGTACGGCGAAACGGGTGCGGTGCATCGCGGTGCGTCTTCTTCGCAGGTGAGGGGAGCAGGCAGGGAGACGCCGCGCCGGAATGGCTGCCGGGGTACGGAGCGCGGACCTCGTCGCCGTGTGCCCAGTCGGGCCACCCTGGGGTGAGGGGGTGGCCGGTCGGCGGAGGTCCGCCGTCGGGGGCGGTCCGGGCCATCCTCGCACGCCGCCCCGGCGGGCCCGGGCGGCGGGTGGGCGGACGGCGGCCCGGCGGACGTGCAGACGGCGGCCCGGCGACGCCCTTCGTCGCCGGACCGCCGGTTCCGCCCGCTTCGGCCCGCTCCCGCCCGGTCCCCGCCCGCTCAGGGATTGATCGCGAGCACCACGTACGCCGCCAGCACCGAGAGGTGGACGGCACCCTGCAGCGGCGTCGCGCGGCGCGGGATGACGGTGAGCGTGCCGACCGCGACGGTCAGCACGAGCAGCACCAGGTGCGTCGGCCCGAGGCCCAGCTCCAGCGGCCCCGGGAGCCAGGCGGAGGCGATCGCGACGGCCGGGATGGTCAGGCCGATGCTCGCCAGCGCCGAGCCGAGCGCCAGGTTGAGGCTGGTCTGCACCCGGTTGCGCAGGGCCGAGCGCAGCGCCGCGATGGTCTCCGGCAGCAGCACCAGCAGGGCGATCACCACACCCACCACGGAGGACGGCAGCCCGGCCGAGTAGACGGCGGACTCGATGGTCGGCGAGACGCCCTTGGCCAGGCCCACCACCGAGATCAGCGCCACCGCCAGCAGGGCCAGGCTGACCCGGGTCGCGCGCATGGTCGGCGGATCGGCGTGGTCCTCCTCGTCGAGCACCTTTCCCTCGGGGGTGACCGGCAGGAAGTAGTCCCGGTGGCGGAAGGTCAGGGTGGCCACGAACAGCCCGTACAGCACCAGCGAGGCGGCCGCCGCGAAGGCCAGCTGGGCGGGCGCGAACTGCGGTCCCGGCGAGCTGGTGGTGAAGGTCGGCAGCACCAGGCTGAGCGTGGCGAGGGTGCCGATGGTGGCCAGCGCCGCGCCGGTGCCCTCGGCGTTGAACACCGCCACCCGGTACTTGATCGCGGCCACCAGGATGGAGAGGCCGAGGATGCCGTTGCAGGTGATCATCACGGCGGCGAACACGGTGTCCCGGGCGAGCGTCGCGGCCTTGTCCCCGCCGTCCGCCATCAGGGTCACGATCAGCGCCACCTCGATGACGGTGACCGCGACCGCCAGCACCAGCGAGCCGAACGGCTCCCCCACCCGGTGCGCCACCACCTCGGCGTGGTGCACCGCGGCGAGCACCGCGCCGGCCAGGAAGCAGGCCATCACGCCCACCACCCAGCCGGGCAGGTCGCGGTGCCAGGTGAGGACAAGGACGACGAACGACACCACCGGGACGACGACGGTCCACCGCGTGGTGGCCGCGCGGAGCTTCGTGATCATGCGGCCGAGCATCGCATTGCCGGGGCCCGGTAGCCGGGCAACCCCGCCGGTGGGGCGGCACGGATGTGGTCGGGGTCATACCGTGTCGGAACCGTTCCGGGCCGCTCAGCCCCCGTACTCCGCGAGGTAGCCGAGCACCCTCGCGACGTGCGGCTTCACCCGGTCGGGGACGCCGCCCGCGTCGGCGACGGTCTTGTCGCTGGTCCGGTAGCCGGCGGTGATCAGGGCCGGGAGGTCCCGGGTGTAGCCGCGGCGCTTGAGCTGCTGGTCGAGCCAGCAGACGTAGTTGCCCATCGAGACGATCGCGTCGGCCGGGTCCATGTAGTCCTTGGTGCCGTCGTGGTCGCCGTCCTGCGCCCAGGCGTTGAAGACGGTGGGCGTCCACATCGCGACGCCGTACTCGCCGGTCTCCGGGCGGGCGGCCTCCGGGTCGAAGCCGCTCTCGGCCTTGAGCATGGCCGCCAGCAGGGCGGGGGTGATCTCGGGCTCGGGGCAGCGCCGGGCGGCGTCCTGGATCGGGCCGCGCAGCGCCTCGGGGATGTCGGACCCCGCCGGGATCCCCCCGGCCGGGGCCAGGGCGGCGGTCGCCGAGGGTGGCGCCTGCGCCGCTCCCCCGGAGGGCGGGCCACCGGACGCCGGCGCGGTCGGTGCGCCCGGCGCCAATCCGGCCGGCGCCCGGTCGGACGCCCGGCCGGACTGCTCCGGGCCGCCCGCGAGCAGCAGCACGGCGGCGACCAGCGCGGCCGGACCGGCCCCGGCGAGCAGCCGGCGAGCGCGCTCCGGGCGCGGCGCCCGTACCGGGCCGCGCGCCCCCGGCGCACCGGCGGGCCCGGGCGCCGCCGCCGCGAGCAGCGCGACCCGCAGGGCGGCGAGGTCCACCCGGCCCCGCTCCGCCCGGTCCGCGGTCAGGCAGGCGGCGACGGCCGGGCGCCAGCGCGCGGGCAGCGCGTCGTCCAGCCGCAGCGGCGCCACGCCGCGCGCGTAGGCCTGCGCGGTGAGCGCGCGGGCCCGGGCGGTCGCCCCGAGGAACGGGTGCAGCCCGCCGGTAAGCAGCTGGTGGGCGAGCACGCCGAAGGCCCAGACGTCGGCGCTCGGCCGCACCGCGACACCGCGCGCGCCGGTGCGCTGGGACCACCACTCGGGCGGCACGTGGTCGGGCGAGCCGAGCGGCGGGGCGTAGGCGTGGGTGCCCTCCAGTTCGGCGGTGAGGCCGAAGTCGGCGAGCCGGGCGGTGCCGTCCGGCATCAGCAGGATGTTGCCGGGCTTGAGGTCGCCGTGCACCCAGCCCGCGGTGTGCATGTGGGTGAGCCCGGCGCAGACCCCGGCCAGGATCCGCTCGGCGTCGGGGACGGGCGTGTGCGGCCGTGCGGCGGCGAGGACGTCCTGGAGGCTGCGCTCGGCGCGTTCCATCACCAGCGCCAGTGCGCCGTCGAGCCCCGGGTGCGCGGGGTCGGCGACGGTGAGGACGGCGAGCGTGCGGATCAGGTTCGGGTGGTCCGCGCGTCGGCTGAACCGCATCTCGCTGCGCGCGAGCTGCGCCATGGTGCGGCGCTGGCCGGGGCTGAGCCGGGCCGGGCAGAGGAACTTGACCGCGAGGTCGGCCGGTCCGCCGCCCGGCCGGTGGGCGGCGTAGACGCTGCCCCAGGCACCGGCGCCGAGCGGCTCGGCGATGCGGTACCCGGCCACCGTGTAGCCGGCCGGGACGTCGAGGTGCGGCGGGCCGGGCCGGGCGGGCGCGGGCACGGCGGATCAGCCGCCCCGCCGGGGCGGGAGCAGGGCCAGGTGCTCCTCCCGGACGAGGTCGAACCGCAGGGCCAGCGCGACGAGCTCCTCCCGCTTGCCACCGGCCCGGGCGGCGTCGTCCGGCGCCTCGTCCGGCGTCTCGCGCAGCCGCAGCTTGGTGGCCACCAGGTAGTCGATGTGGTAGTTGACGGCGGATCGGGTGAGCCCCCGGCAGGAGGGCAGCGAACGCAGCCGGGCCAGCACGTCGGTGACCCCGGGGACGACGGCGGCGGACGGCGAGCGCAGTCGCGGCTCACAGAGGGCGAGCAGGACGAGGAAGTACTTGGACGTCGGGTCGAGGGCGAACGGACTGACCGTCATCTCGCCCTCGGACGGTGCCGGTTCGCCCTCCAGGTAGGCGTGCTGGGGTGCGAACACCTTGAAGGCGACCGGCTCGCCGAGGCCCGGCAGGAGCACCCGGGAGAACTCGAAGGGCACCGGTGCGCCGAGCCGGCCGGGAGCCACCTTGACGTGCTCGCCCGCCCCTTCGAGGTTCTCCACCACGTACGTCGCGGAGGTGCTGAAGTTGGAGAGCCGCCAGTAGTCCTCGGCGGCCGTGACCTCGCCGGCGCGGCGCGAGACGCCCTGGTCGGTGAGGGGGATGGCGGGCAGGCGGCCGGGCTCGCCGCGCCCGAACTCCGCGACCTCGCCCGGGCCCAGGTGCAGCAGCGCGGGCCTGCCGGGCGGTGCGGAGCGCCCACCGGGCGGGCCGGGCCGTGCGCCGATCGGTGCGGGCCGCCCGCCGGGCGGGGCTTTCGGGCGGGGTTCGGGCAGTTGCACGATGACCGTGTCCACGCAGGCCACCTCCGTAGGTCGCGTCGATCGTAGCCGTCCGAACGGCTTCGCGCCGGTCCGCCACCCGTACGAGTGAACGCCGGGGCGGCGCGGGGCGGCCGGGCCCGTTGGGGCGTCAACCGGACTGTCGCGAAGTCGACTTGGCGAGCCCGCGGACCGGCTCACGACGGGGTCGGCCGGGCCGGTCACCGACGCGCCGCGCGGGGCGCCCTCCGGGCCGGTTCGCCCCGCCGGCGGGGGTCGCTCACGACCGGAGGCCGATCCGCCGGTTGCGGTGCGTAGTTGAACGGTCACCTTGAGTGTGACGCAGCACACATATGGCATGCCCATGAAATGTGCAAGACTCATCCCACGGAGTGAGATTCCCTTGATTTCCAAGGAGGTTCATATCATGCGCGCTCGGATCGCAGCCCTGATGGTCGCGGTGGCAGGGATCACGGCGTCGATGGCCACCCCGGCCTCGGCGGCGTCGACGACGAACGGGACCGGTGAGGTGGCGTGTATCGCCGCCGCCAACCGGCCCTGCGTATGGCTGGAGAAGGACGGCGGAGGAGTCGTCGGGGTGGCGCACGTCTCGCCGGCCTCCTCGACACAGCTGACGGTGGTTCAGGTCGAGGTCAGGACGCAGCGGGCCTGGGGCAGCCCCTGGGTCACCGTCGCGTCCGCGACCACCGTCACCAAGGGGTACGCCAAGGCCGTGACGCCGCGCGTGGTCACCGGGGATCTCAAGATGATCTGCGCGGTCGGCGGCCCGGCCCTGGAGGCCGAGCACCAGGTGACCACCTGCACCGCCCCCTTCTGATCCACCGGAGAACCCCGCGATGCCCCGCCACACGTCGCCGGGACGCCGGTCGCCGGGGAGTGCGGGGAGTACGGGGAGTACGGGGGATCCGTGAGCCGGGGCCGTCGGGCCCCTCTCCGGGGCCGGCCGCCGGGTCCGCAACCGGCGGCCGGCCCACCCCGCGCGGCGCGCCCGCACCCCGGTGGACCGGCTCCACCCGCTCCCCCGGCACCACCGGTAGCCACCCAGGAGACTCCCGGCCCGCACTCGGGCCAGGCGCGCGCCGACAATGCGCCAACCTGCCCCCCGAAACCCGCCCGCTGTGCACAACCCTCCTCGGAGCATGGGATTTTGCACTATCTTGGCAATTCGGGGAGCGGGGCGGGCCGCCCACCCGGCAGAGGTGCGCCCGTGCGGGCGGACCCTGCCCGTGTGCCATGCCCGACTCCCGCCGCCGCAGCGCCGATGGCAGTCGCTCACGGCAGTGCTCACGGGGAGAAGGGGGAGCGTGTCGATGCCCGAGGGGACCACGCGTGCGACCGGGGCCGGTGACGGTCCGAGCAGCAGAGGCGCCGGCCCGACGACCGGGGCCGCGCCGCCGCCGGTCGGGGCGGCCGGCCCGACCGGCGGGGCCGGAGCCGCCGCTCCCCCGCCCGGCCGGCTCGCCGGGCGCCGGAGCAGCGTCGACGCCGCGCTGCGCAACTCCCCGCTGCAGCCGCTGTTCCGGCTCGCCGCCACCCGCCGTCTCGCCGTCCTCGCCTACCACGGCGTGGACGACCCCAGGACCTTCGCGCTCCAGATGGCCCGCCTGGTCCGGATCGCCCGCCCGATCTCGCTGCCCCGGGTCGAGCAGGCCGTCCGCTCCGGCCGTCCGCTGCCGCCCCGCAGCGTGCTGGTCACCTTCGACGACGGCGACCGGACGGTGCTCACCGAGGCCCTGCCCGTGCTGACCCGGCTCCGGATCCCGGCCGCCGCCTTCGTGGTCACCGAACTCATCGACGGCGACCGGCCGTTCTGGTGGTCCGAGGCCGCGTTCCTGGCCTCCCGCGGCGGCACCGCGCGCAGCCTGGCCGGCTGCCCGCCCGGCGCGGTGGTGCGCCGGTTGAAGACCCTGCCCGACCGCGACCGCCGCACCGCCCTCGCCGAACTGCGCGAGAGCGCCCGGGCCCGCGCGCCCCGGCAGGAGCAGCTCACCCGGCACGACCTGCTGACGCTCCACCGCTCCGGGGTGTCGATCGGCAACCACACCGTCGGCCACCCCTGCCTCGACCAGTGCGAGGACGACACCCTCCGGGACGAGATCACCACCGCCCACCACGCGCTCACCGGCTGGCTCGACGGCGAGGAACCCACCGCCTTCGCGTACCCCAACGGCAACCTCGACCAGCGCGCCGAGCCCGTGCTGCGCCGGCTCGGCTACCGGGTCGGCTTCCTGTTCGACCACCGGCACGACCGGCTGCTGCCCGGACGCCCGCTGCGGATCAGCCGGCTCCGGGTGAACTCCACCACGAGCCGGGACAGGTTCGACACCATTCTCTCGGGGCTGCACCCGGCCGTGCACCGGTTGCGCGGCGGCGCCTGAACACCACCTGGGGGGCGGGGCGTTGGAGATCACGGCGAACAGTGCGGCCGGTGCGGCGTCCGGACCGGTCCGGTACCGGACGGCCGCGCTGCCGGCGCGGGTGCTGGACGGCTGGCGGGAGCTGGCGGCCGCCGATCCGGGTGGCTCCTGGTTCACCACGCCGGAGTGGGCGCTCTCCTGGTGGGAGACGCTGGGCGCGCGGCAGGGCGGCGGCGAGGTCACCGTCTGGCGCGAGCCGGACGGCCGGGTGAGCGCCGTCGTACCGCTGCTGCGCACCCGGCGGCGGCTGCACCCGCGGGCGCCGCTGACCGTCCCCTGTCTGACGGTGCTGGGCTCCGGCCCCGGCGCCGCCGACCACTGCGGCGTCACCGCCGCACCCGAGCGACGGGCCGAGGTGGCCGCCTGGCTCGCCCGGCGCGCCCGGCGGGCGACCCTGCTGCTCACCGATCTCGACCCCGGCCAGAGCGGGTTTCTGCCCGCCGGTGCGGTCGAGGTCGGCCGCACCCCGTGCCCGCGGGTCGACCTCACCCCGGGTGCGGACGCGCTCGGCTCCCGCCAGTTCCGTGCCGACCTGCGCCGCTACGGCCGCAAGCTCGCCGCCGGGGGGATCACCTTCCGCTGGGTGGCGCCGGCCGTGGGGAGCGGCGAACTCGCCGAGCGTATCGCCCTGTTGCACACCGTGCTCCGCCTGCACCGGCTGCGCCGGTCCGCTCTCGGCCTGCCGACCACCTTCGACGAGGCCCGCGCACCGCTGCACGTGCGCCTGATCGAGCGCTCGGCCGCCACCGGTCGCGGCGAGGGCCCGGCCTTCCTGGTCGCCGAGCGCGCCGGGGAGGTGGTCGGCGCCCTCTACGGGTTCCGCTGGCGGGACACCTTCGCCTACTACCAGATCGGTTGGGACCAGGCCTGGGCGCCGCTGCGGCTCGGCACGGCGGTGATCGCCGAGGCCGTCCGGGCGGCCGCCGGACAGGGCCTGACCACCTTCGACTTCCTGCGCGGCACCGAGCCCTACAAGTACCGCTTCGGAGCTGAGGACCGCGAGGACGTGTCCTGGCTGGTGCCGCACGGTCTCTCCGGCGCGCTGTTCGGTCTCAAGTACCGGGCCAAGGAGGCCCGGCAGGGCTGACCTCGGCAACGTGCCGCCCTACCGCCGACCCTTCAGCCAGTCGGCGAGGGCCTCCAGGGCCGGGGCCGGGTCACGGCGGCCGATGCCGACCCGGAACCGGTCGGTCGGCGTCGGGGTGAGCTCGGAACGGTAGATGCTCGCCGGCAGCAGCAGGACACCGGCCTGCTCGACCAGCGCGGTGCAGAACGCCTCGACGCCGTCCGGTCCGAGGTAGCGCGGGTACGCGACGCAGCCGCCGTCCGGGGCCCGCCAGTCGAACAGTTCGGCGTGCTCGGCGAAGAAGGCGTCGAAGAGCGGCAGGTTCGCGTCGATGATCGCGCGGTTGCGGGCCAGGATGTGCTCCCGGTTCCGGATCGCGATCCGGGCCAGGATCTCACCGGGGGCCGAGTTGCAGATGGTGGTGTAGTGCTTGGCGCGCTCCAGCCGGGAGCGCAACTCCCGGTCGCGGCAGGCGATCCAGCCGATCCGCAGGCCGGGCAGGCCGAGCGACTTGGAGGTGACGTTCAGCGACAGGGCGCGCTCGGAGAGGTCGGCGGCCTGCGGCAGGGTGCGGCCCGGGTCGCGCTCCAGGCCGCGGTAGACCTCGTCGCTGAAGAGCCGGATGCCGCGCTCGTCGCAGAGCCGGACCAGGCGGGTGAAGTCGTCGGCCCCGATGACCTTGCCGGTCGGGTTGTTGGGGAAGTTCACCGAGACGACCCGGGTGTTCGGGCGCAGCGCGGCCACCAGCTCGTCGAGGTCCAGTGCCCAGTCGCGTGCCGGGTCCAGCGCGACGCCGGTGACCTCGCAGAGGGAGAGCGGGATCGTCTCGGCGGACTGGTAGTTGGGGGTCAGCACGACGGCGTGGTCGTCGGGGCCAAGCAGCACCTGCATGGCGAGGTTGAGCGCCTCCTGGGCGCCGCCGAAGCAGATCACGTCGTCGGCGCCGACCTGCTCGTACATCCCGGCGACCGCCCGGCGCAGGGCCGGGTCACCGAAGGTCTCGGTGTAGCCGAGGGCCAGGGTGTCCCAGGCCTGCCGCTCCTCCTGGTCCGCCAGGGCGAGGAGTTCGGACATCGTCATGGTCTGCGCGTCGGAGGCGGTGAGGTGGTGGCGGGCGGTGAACTCCCAGCGGGAGAAGTAGGTTTCGAGCCGGAAGTCGGGGAGCGTGGTCATCACTGGTTCCTCTGCGGTGCGGTGGGCTCCGGTGCCCGTAGTCCGGTCCCGGACCGGGCTACGGCTCGGCCGGGTGTTCGGGTTCGGCCCCGGGTGCGGGCCCGGCCGGGCCTTCGGGTTCGGCCATGGGCTCGGGCTCGGCCCGGAGTTCGGCGAGAAGGGCGTAGACGGTGGAGCGCGAGACCTTGAGCGCGGTCGCCACGGCCGGCACCGCCCGGCGCACCGCGAGCACCCCGGCCCGGTCGAGTTCACGCAGGACGGCGAGCCGGTCCTCGCGGCCCAGCCGGTCCGGCGGGCGGCCGTGGGCGCGGACGTAGCCGCCGATGACGTCGTTCATCCGCTCCGTCCAGTCGCGCTCGAAGAGCGGCTCGGGCCGCGGCGCGGTGGGTGCGGCGAAGCCGGCCAGCAGGGCGGCGGCCTGCTCCAGCGGCCCGCGGTCGAGGTTGACGCAGAGCACCGCCGAGGCCCGGCCGTCGTCGTCGCGCAGGACGGCGCTGACCGAGGAGAGGCGCCGACCGTCGGGCAGCAGCTTCTCGTACGGCCCGAGGACATCGGCCCCGTAGACGTCGGGCAGGGCAGGGGCCAGGTCGTCCAGCTCGCCGAGCAGCGAGGGGTCGCCGGGGGCGCGGCCGCTCATCGGGTGCCAGATGGCGAGCACCTCGTCCCGAACGGCGTCGTGCAGCACCACCTCGGCGTACGGCCCGAGCAGCAGGGCCACCGCCTGGCAGACGGGCGCCCAGGTCCGGACGCGTGGGTCGGGGGTCTCCGCGGTCATATCTGGACTGTACGTCCAGCCCGGACGTTCCGTCCAGAGCGACTTCGCAGGGCTGCCACCGCACGGGCGCGCCGGGCGCGGCGCGCCGAAACTCCGGGGGAATGGCCGCAGAATGGGCGCGCGCTCGAAAGGGCCCGGGGGTTCACCGTGCCCGGAACAATTCCGTCCGGACGGCGGCACCGATTCGGGAGGAAGCCGCGGGCGGGGAAATGACGAAGGCGAGGAGGTGAATCCACTCCTCGCCGCTACCAAGATATAGCGCACCCCCGGCCTTGCGGCAAGACCCCGGGGCCGCCGCACAATGGTCGACCTGGGCCGGGACCTGCGGCCCTGACGGATCGGCGCCTGTCCGCCGTTCCCGGCGCGGGGGCCGCACGACGGCCGGAACTCCCGGCGCAGCTCGCGGACACCGAAATCCGGCACGGGCCGGGGTGTACGCACCACCGGACGGGCGGCGGCCGACCGTCCGGAAATCCACTCTCGTTGAACGGGCGTTCTGATGATTGACGTGATCGTGGTCGGCGGCGGACCGACCGGCCTGATGCTGGCGACCGAATTGCGGCTGGCCGGAGTGGGGGTGGTGGTGCTGGAGCGGGCGACGGAGCCGGACGCCCGGTCGCGCGGGCGCGGCCTGCACACGCGCAGCGTCGAGATGATGGACCAGCGCGGTCTCCTGGACCGGTTCCTCGCCGCCGGCGAGAAGTTCCGGATCGGCGGCTTCTTCGGCGGCGTCCACAAGGCGTGGCCGGAGACGCTGGACACCGCCCACCCGTACGGACTCGCCGTCTCCCAGACGGCGACGGAACTGCTGCTCGCCGAGCGCGCCCACGAACTCGGGGCCGAGATCCGGCGCGGCCACGAGGTGGTCGGGCTGAGCCAGGACGAGGACGGGGTCGGCGTCGAGCTGGCGGACGGAACGCGGCTGCGCTCGCGCTACCTCGTGGGCTGCGACGGCGGCCGCAGTACGGTGCGCAAGCTGCTCGGCGTCGCCTTCCCCGGCGAGCCGACCACCGTCGATACGCTGCTGGGCGACATGGGGGCGGCCGAGGACCGGGCGACCATCGCGGCCGTCGTCGAGCAGGTCCGCGCGACCCAGCCGCGGTTCGGCGTGGCCCCCGACGTCGACGGGCAGCAGGGCGTGTTCCGCATCATCGTGCCCGCCGCCGGGGTGGCCGAGGACCGGTCGGTCCCGCCGACCCTGGACGAGTTCAAGCAGCAGCTGCGGGCCTTCGCGGGCACCGACTTCGGTGTGCACTCGCCGCGTTGGCTCTCCCGGGTCGGCGACGCCACCCGGCAGGCCGAGCGCTACCGGGTCGGCCGGGCGCTGCTGGCCGGCGACGCCGCGCACATCCATCCGCCGACCGGCGGCCAGGGCCTGAACACCGGTATCCAGGACGCGTTCAACCTCGGCTGGAAGCTGGCCGCCACGGTCAACGGCTGGGCACCGGAGGGGCTGCTGGACAGCTACCACGCCGAGCGCCACCCGGTGGGCGCCGCCGTGCTGGACAACACCCGGGCGCAGATCACGCTGCTGGGGACCTCCCCGGGCGCGACCGCGCTGCGGAGCCTGCTGTCCAGGCTGATGGACATCGAGGAGGTGAACCGCCAGTTGACCGGGATGATCACGGCGGTCGAGGTCCGCTACGACCTCGGCGGGGGCCACGACCTGGTCGGCCGGCGGCTGCGGGACGTCCGGCTGGCGGAGGGCCGGCTCTACGGGCTGATGCACGAGGGCCGGGGCCTGCTGCTCGACCGGACCGGGCGGCTCTCGGTGGCGGGCTGGGCGGACCGGGTCGACCGGGTCGCCGACGCCGGCGCGCAGCTGGACGTGCCCGCGGCGCTGGTGCGGCCGGACGGCCACGTGGCGTGGGTCGGCGAGGACCAGGGCGAGTTGCTCGACCGGCTCGCCGAGTGGTTCGGCGCACCCGTCGGCTGAGCGCCGAAGCGGTGCACGGCGGCGCCGCCGACGCCCTCCCGAAGGGGAGCGCCGGCGGCGCCGGACTCACTTGCAGCTGATCAGCAGCGCGAGCGTGGCCGAGCAGGTGCGGGACGCGCGGTCGTTCGCCGCCACCGGGTCGGTGGGCGCGCTCGCGGTGCGAGCGGCCGTGACGGTGAAGGTCCGGCCGAGGTTGAGCAGGCCGACGTGGACCGTCACGTGCCGGGTGACGCTCGCCCCCTTCGCGAGCGGACCGGCGACCGCGCAGGTCAGCTTGCCCGCCGCGATCGTGCAGTCGGTCGAGGAGGCGGTGAAGCCGGCCGGCAGGTCGGCCGAGATCGTCGCCGAGGTCACCGTCTCCGGGCCCTGGTTGGCCACCGTGAGGGTGTAGTCGACCCGCCCGGAGAACAGGCCGCCCACCGGGGTGGCGGCGAGCGAGACCGCGAGGTCGGCGGTGGGCGCGGTGTAGGTGAAGCGCCCGGCCGGGACGACGGCACTGGTACCGCCGGCCGTGGTGACCCGGACGTCGACGACGCCGGCCGCGGCGGCGGCGGGAGCGGTGGCGGTGCAGCCGGTCTCCGTGCACGAGACGGCGGTGGCGTTCCCGGCCGCGCCGAAGCTCACGGCGGTGGCGCCGTTCAGGTCGGTCCCGGTGATGGTGACCTTCGTCCCGCCCGCCTGCGGTCCGCTCGCCGGGCTGACCCCGGTGACGACCGGCACCGGCAGCGGGAAGCCGAGCACCGTCACGGCGTTCGCGGCGAAGTCGGCCAGGTAGCCGCGCCGCCCGTCCGGGGTGACGGCGAGCGCGTACGGGCTGGTGCCGACCGGCACCGTCGAGGTGACCTTGCGGTCCGCGGTGGCGATCACGCTCAGCGTGCCGTCACCGTAGTTGGAGGCGTACGCCGACTTGCCGTCGGGCGAGAGCGCGACCGAGAACGGGTTGGCCCCGACCGTCACCGTGCCCACGACGGTGCGGCCCGCCGTGTCCAGCACGCTGACGGTGTCGTCGCCGCCGTTGCCCGTCCAGAGGCGGGAGCCGTCGGCGCTCAGCGCCAGGCCGAAGACTCCGTGGCCGACGGGGACGTCCGCGCTCACCGTGTTGCTCGCGGTGTCGATGACGTCCACCGCCTGCGCGCCCGAGGCGGCGACGTAGACGTGCGCCCCGTCGGGCGAGACGGCCACGCCGTGCGGCTCGGCGCCGACCGGGACGGTCGCGGTCACGGTGTTGCTCGCGGTGTCGATGACGCTCACGGTCGCCGCGCCGGCGCTGCTGACGTACGCGCGGGCGCCGTCCGGGGAGACGGCCACCCCGAAGGGCTCGGCGCCGACCGCGACGGTGGCCGCCACCGTGTTGCTCGCGGTGTCGACGACGCTGACCGCGTCGTCGAGCTGGTGGGTCAGGTAGGCGTGCCGCCCGTCGGGGGACCAGGCCGCGGCGTACGAGCCGCTGCCGGCCGTGAAGGTGCCGGAGACCGCGCCGGTGGCGGCGTCGAGCACGGTGACGGTGCCGCTGCTCTGGCTGGTCACGTACGCCCGGCTGCCGTCCGGCGCGAGTGCGACGCCCGCCGGGTAGGGCGCCACGGCGACGGTGGTCGTCACGACGGGCGCGGGCGCCGCGGCCCAGGCGGTGGCGGGCTGCACCAACAGCGCGGCCGTGGCCGCGCCGGTGGCGACCACGGCCGTCCAGGTGCGGCTCGGGGAACGGCTTATTCTCACGGGGGTCTGCTCCAGACTCGTCAGTACATCGGGGGAAGCGACCGGGTGCGGCGGCGGCTCCGCCACCGCACCGAGGCCGGACGAAGCGTAGAAGGCTGATTGACGGACCGTCATGAGTTGGCCGGGATTGTCGCCAAGTGTTTGGAATTGGTTGCCCTCCGTCGCCGGCCCGGGAGGCCACCGCGGCGGCGGTGGCCGGGGCTCGCTCCGGCACCGGCGGCCGGGGTCGCGGCGGTGGCCGGGCTCTCCGGTACCGGTGGCGGACCGGTGCCGGTCGGGCACAGCCTGGAGGGAGGCGTTCAGGACGTCCCCTGGAGCGGTCATGGACGAGATCGACGTACTGGTGGTGGGCGCGGGCCCGGTCGGGCTGACGGCCGCGGCCGAGCTGCGCCGCCACGGGGTCGACTGCCGGATCGTCGACCGGCTGGCCGTCCCCCAGCACTACGCCAAGGCCGTCGGCGTCCAGCCGCGCACCATGGAGGTGTGGGACGCCATGGGCCTGGTCGGCGCGGCGCTGAACGAGGCCGTCCCGATGCACGGCCAGCTGCCCTTCGTGGACGGGCGCCCCGGCCCGCGGATCGAGCTCACGATGCCGCCCGACATCCCCTACGGCTTCGCCGCGCTCCCCCAGTACACGACGGAACGGCTGCTCACCGAGCACCTCGCCGGGTACGGCACGCGGGTCGAGCGCGGCACCGAGCTGCTCGCCCTCGATCAGGAGGCCGAGGCGGGCACCGGCGGCGCCGACGGGCCCGACGGCCGGGTCCTCGCCGTGCTCGCGACGCCGTCCGGGCCGCGGGAGGTCCGGGCGCGCTACGTGATCGGCTGCGACGGCGCGCACAGCCTGGTCCGGAAGGCGGCGGGCCTGCGGTTCGAGGGCGACGCCTTCCCCGAGCAGTACATGCTGGGCGACGTCGAGGTCGACTGGGACCTCCCCGCCGGGTACGGCGTCCGCGCCACCCACCACGACGCCGAAGGCCGGGTCGACGACCTGCTGGTCTGCATCCCGCTCCCCGGCCGCAAGCGCTACCGGGTGTCGATGCTGGTCCCGGACGAACTGGCCGGCGCCGGGGCCCAGGACGGCGTCGCGCACGGGCTGGAGAGCGGAGCGGCCCCCGAACTGCGGCACATCCAGGCCGTGCTCGACCGCCTCTCGCCGCAGCCGACGCACGCCTCGGCGCTGCGCTGGTCCTCCACCTTCCGGATCAGCCACCGGCTGGTGGACCGCTACCGGGCCGGGCGGCTCTTCCTGGCCGGCGACGCCGCCCACATCCACCCGCCCACCGGCGCGCAGGGCATGAACACCGGCATCCAGGACGCCTACAACCTCGCGTGGAAGCTGGCGCTCGCCGTCCGGGGCGTCGGCGCCGACGGCCTGCTCGACAGCTACCACGCCGAACGGCACCCGGTGGGCGTCGAGGTGGTCGGCCGGACGGTGCGCCACTCCCGGACCGGCGTCCAGGCCGACCCCGGCTCGCCCGACATCCTCGACGCGGTGCTGCGGCGGGAGGCCCAGCTGCTGGTCGGCTACCCGGACAGCCCACTGGTCGAGCCGGAGGGCGACGGCGGACCGGCCGGGCACGGGCATCGGCCCGGGCACGGGCATCGGCCCGGGCACGGGCCCGGCTCCGGCGAACGGGCCCCGGACAGCCGGGGATTGGCGCGCGACCTCGCGCACTACCCCGTCCGGCTGTTCGACCTGCTGCGCGGCCCGCGCCACACCCTGCTGTTCCACCTCGACGCGGCGACGCCCGAGGAGCCGGTCACCACCTGTGCGGTCGCCGCCCTCTCCACGGCGCACGGGCTGCTGGACGTCTACGCGGTGCTCGCACCGGACGCGCCCGCGCCCCTGTGGCGGCTGCCGACCGCCCGGGACACCGGCGGCGAGTTCCGCAGCGCCTACGGGGCCCGCCCCGGCGAGGCCTTCCTGATCCGCCCCGACGGCTACCTCGCCGGACGCTTCCACCCGCCCACCCCGGACCGGCTGGCGACCTGCCTGCGCCGGACGTTCGGCACGGGGTGAGGGGGCGTCGGGGCGCCGGTCAGCCGCTGAGGCGCTGCCACAGGACGTCCGGCGCGATGGTCGCCCGGTAGTCGAAGAAGAGGCTCAACTCGCCGTTCTCACCGAGTTCACCGAGTTCACCGTCCTTGCCCGCGAGCGAGTCGAGCGACCGGTGCCGCAGCGCGTCGTCCAGGAACCGCGGCTGCTCCCAGGGAGCGGAGAGCATCGCGATCGGCGCGGGCGCCGGCTTCCGCCGGCCGTCGAACACCACCCAGCAGGCCATCTGCGGGAAGTACCCCGAGAGGGCGACCTGGCGCACGAACTCGCCGAGCGTGGTGGCCCCGTCGGACTCCAGGTGGGCTTCGTGGGGCGCGTCCACGTCGTCCCCCATGGCAACACTGGCACGCGTGAGAGTGATTCGCATGGGGCCAGAGTAGCGACTATTCGTCACTCTGACGACAACCGAAACTCCCCACCTTGAACGCCTGCGACGAACGCCCACCAGGCATCGGCCGCGAAGACGAGCACGGGCCCGCCGGGATCCTTGGAGTCACGGACGGGCACGACCCCGCCGTAGCCGTCCGCCACCTCCACGCAGCCACCACCGCCATTGCTGTAGCTACTCTTCCGCCGCTGGGCACCACTCAGATCGACGAGCATCGCAGTCGAAGCCCTTCCTCAAGCACGGGATCACCACCCATCACCTTGAGGCCACCCAAGCGAAGCGCCCTCCGATCGGATGCGATCGGAGGGCTCGGGCGACAGTCGATCAGACGGCGCCGAACTCGCCCGCCTGCACGGCGGCGACGAACGACCGCCAGGCATCAGCTGCGAAGACGAGCGCAGGACCGTCGGAGTCCTTGGAGTCACGAACAGGCATGGCACCAGGGAATCCGGGCGCCACCTCGATGCAGTTGCCACCCTGCTGGCTGTAGCTGGACTTCACCCACGCGGCGCGAGTCAAGTTGATGTCGGACATGTGTTCCTTCCCGAGCAGCGCGAATCCATTCGAGAGTCGCCGTCTCGGCCAGCGCTCCCACCTGCAGTCGATCGTACTGTCTCTTCCACGCTGTCAGCGCGCCAGAATTGCGCTCAAGATGACTGCGCCCCTCCGACTCCGAATACCCTAGAAACGAGTGATCAGAGAGCGTAAGGAGCACCATCGGCAGGGCGAACGGCCTGTGCTCAGCCATGGCAAACGGGGCAACCTGAAGAATGACGTGACTCACGTCGAACTGCTGCTCCAAGAAACCGAGTTGCTCATCCATCACGCCCCACCCCCCGATCGGCCGCCGCAAGCAGCTCTCGTCGAGGACGGCATGCACGAGGGGAGGGCTGCTCCGCCGCAGCAACTGCTGACGAGTGAGCAGGAAGGTGACTCGCTCGTCCGCTTGCCTTTGAGTGATCGCTCCACGACGAACATCGGCCATGGCCAGGGCAGTTGCATAGGCCTCGGTCTGGAACAGTCCAGGAACGACACCTGATTCGAAGATCCGTATCTCGGCAGCCTTAGCTTCGTGGCTCGCATACTCGGGGAAGCCCTCCAGGAGCGCCGAGTGCTTGTTCTGCAGCCACATCAGCAGCAGCGTTCCTCCGGTCTCCAGCGCCTCGTCGGCCCTACGAGCGAACTTCTCACTCGGAGGCTCGCGCGTTGCAAGTTCAGCGTAGGAGACATAGGACGGGTCGAATCCGACCTTCTTCGCCAGCTGGGCCTGCGTAAGCCCCTTCACCTCTCGCGACCTGCGCAGTTGCACACCGAAGGGCGCCCACGGCCCTGATGTCGGGTCAAGTTGCCTGCGGTTAACCATGTCCCACCAACTTGTGGATCATCAGCATCAAATTCAGATCTCGGGCTGATCCTGCACCAACGAGGGTCATCATAAACACGAGCCGTAAGGGACTCGACGCACAGAGCTACCAAGGAGCCCGCATGCCCAGCCGCCCCCGCACGCCCGCGTACCAGCCCCGGATCGGCGAAGTCGTCCGCGACCGGGCCCACCGCTCCCCCAACGGGCAGCCCGCCGAAGGGGTCTACATGGACACCCTCGGCGGCGCCGCCTACCTCCGGCCCGAAGCCGGCGGCTGCGAGTGGACCACCCGGCCCGAGGACCTCCAGCGGCTCGACCGACCCCGCTTCCTCCCCGTCCAGCACCCGAGCCCGCCCCGCGCGAACAGCGCGGCGTGAGCCCGGCGTCCAGGCTCCTCGCGGTCACCCTCACGATCCCCGCGCTCAGCGCCGGAGCGGCCGCCCTCGCCTGCCGGCCGATCCGCGACGGGCCGCTCACACCCCGACTCCTCGTCTTCGGCCTCATCCTCACCACCGGCGTCGTCGCCGGACTCCCCACCGCCTA